>CAMZIK010000072.1 GCA_947307175.1 uncultured Clostridia bacterium | reverse complement strand
GAGTGAATGTCTTTCCTGTGATTGAATAAAGTCCCTTTTCAAGTCTGATGTCTGTATACATTTTTACATTTCTCCTTTTCAGATAGTATAGTTGTTGTTTTCATCATTGATCGGTATGCGGCTGATAAAGCTCTGCTCATCTGACTCAATGAAGTCTTTTCTTTCCTGCATCTGCTTTTCAAAGGTCCTTCTGACCTCAAGCAGTTTGTACAGGTCCATGTTCTCGGTCATCTTCACTATCTCCTCGGTCGTATAGAACGGCTTGCAGAAATAGGACAGCCTGAGTATCTCGCCTCTGATGAAATCGCAGGCTGTACAAAGTTTTCTTGAAGCCTCGCCAAGCTCTCCTTTAAGCTTGCTGACCTGCTTTGATTCATCACGCCTGCTGTTGTCGTAGTGCTTGGTAACACCTGCACTTACCTGTGCGGGCACAGCAACAAACGACCACTCATAAGCGTCAGTTGGCTGTTCCAGCGTTACAAAGCAAAGCTTTTCGCCGTAGTGTCTGCCCTTGATGTGCGAGCAGGCGGTCTTTGTTCTGTCTGCACCGCACACAGAGCAGACCTGCTTTGCAACAGAGCAGCTGACGGATACCTCTTTCTTTATGCCGCCGCTTATCTCCCTGATAAGATCGGCATTTGACGAGGTCCTTACCATATAAGCCCTGGCGCAGAGCGCAAAGTACGGCTGACCGTCTGATGTGAACCTTTCGGGCTGTGCTTCCACGCTGGTATCAAAGATCCTTGCGGTCTGCTTTTCGCCCTTGGGATCGTGGTCAAAGATGCCTGTTTTGCCGACAAACAGCTTTGCAAGCTCTCTGAGCGCTTCTGCTGAGAACCTTTCGCCGTCACGGTCGATGTCGTTATCGCAAAGGGTCACCGAAAAGCAGTAAACGTCCTTTGCTTCAAGCGGCTCAACAGCGAAACTGTTGATCTTGTCCATGACCTCGCTTGTGATCTCAAACGATTTTTCCAATCACTTTTCCTCCTTTTCTTCGAGCTGTGCAGCCTGAGCGTTGTAAAGCCTTGCTCTTGAAAGCGCAAGCTCGTCCTGAAGATTGATATTTGCCCATTCGATGCGGCAGCTCGTCTGTGCTCCGCAAAGGCGCAGGAACGTATCGCACACACGCTTTATGACAGGTGTAAGCAGCCTGCGGTAGTATTCAAGCTCGCTTGTCAGAATATCCGCCTGCTGCGAGGACATTTTCTCTGTCGTTGACCAGTTAAGACCCAGCAGGAACGGCGGGATAGAAAGCTTGGCAACTATCTGCTCAAGGAGCTGCCGCACGGGAACTTCCGTGTCAAGTATCTGATTGTCAGCGCCGATGACTCTGATGTCGATGTCACCTACGCTTACAAAATCCTTGACCACGCCGTTTCGAGAGGCGTTCATACCGTCTGTCCACTCCTTTGCGATAGCCATTGCTCTTTCCTTTGCAAAGACCCTGTCGGAGCTGTCAGATGAAGGCTTGTAGGTAACGGCGTAACGCACGTTGCCTGCTCTCTCAAAGTTCTGCCCGATGCAGTCGTATATCCGCATCAGCACTCTGCTTATAGCAGGCAGCCCTCTCAGAAGCGAAACGCCTTCGGGGTTTTTAGGGCTTGGGTTGAGTGTCGTGTAAAGCAGCTTATGAGGTGAACTTATCGGCATCAGCTTTCCGCTGAATGATCCGTAAATACGCATATCAAGAGGATCGCTGCCGCAGCACACCCTATAAAGCGTCGGGTCGCCGACAAAAAGCCCTTTGATGCAAAGCTGCGTCGGGTCGGTAACTATCCTGCCGACAGCTTTTCCGTGAGTCAGCAGGCTGTCAAGGTACATATCGGCAAAGGTGTTTATCGACTTTCCCGAAATACCTACTTCTACGCCCTGACAGAAGCTGTCAAGCTCCGCCTGATAGCGCTCGTCTTCGCAGACCACTCTGAAATCGCCCGTCAGCCTAACTATCTTTTCGATGCAGGCATCAATTATCGGGACGCTCTCACGCAGGCTGTCAAAGATCTCACCGTCAAGCATATCGGCGCTGTGCGCTATGCGATAGGAAAACTGCTCCTCGCTCCTGCCCATGCTGACTGAGGCGGATTCAGGCTCGCAAGCTTTTTTCCTGCGCATTGATCGAATTATTCCCAAATTATCACTCCTTTCGGGAACTGTCCTTCATAGCCTGAGCCGCCGCAGCCGATAAGAGCATAAAGTGTGGAGCATTATGCTATTATCACGCTTTTCTCGGCAGCTAAGACCTGAAAGACGATCTTATTCTTCAGCCGTATCTCTATCCAGCGAGATAACGAAAAAATCGTCTTCTTCCTGATCCAGAACGGCTGTAACGAAATATCTGATGTCGTCCATTGCGTGGTCGTTCTCCTTTACGGGACTGTCCTTTCCTGCTTTTTCGTCCCATCTGTAAAGAGAGAACTCCCTGATAGTGTCCTTGCATCTTGCGCTGAACCTGATCTTACCAAGTCTGATGCAGTCAGACACCAGCCTTATTCCCCGTATGACATCATTGTTTGCAGGCAGTACGCTGTACTTTCCATGACGCTGTATGCACTGGATAAACGACTGAGCCGAAGGATCACATACGATCATATCTACATTCCTGTCGCCGATAAGCCGGCAAAGACTTTCGTAGTGTTCCTCATCTGTCTTGCGTTTTCCTGCAGCACGGGAATCGTAGTAATACTCATCGAGCCTGTACCAGACGCCTGCCGACTGACCCCACAGTCCGAAGCTCGACGGGTTCACCGTCCCGTAATCACAGCTAACAACGTATCTATCGCAAACGATATTTCCATCAAAAATATTTATAGAGGGCTCAAACATGGGATAGACAAGTCCCTCTGCCGCAGCCCATTTCCCAAGGACGAAACGCCTGTGGAATGCTCCGGAGTAAAGGCGGTAATAACGCCTTTTTATCTCCTTTGAAAGCGACGGATTGTCCTTGAGGGTGAAATGAACATAAATAAGTCCTTTACGGTCTGCTTTGTCTATCCAGTCTTTCTTGAACCAATGGTAAGGATTGTCGGGATTGCAGTTGAACCACAGCTTTGAACCTTCTTCAGAGCATCTGGCGACAGCCTGTTCAACAAAGCTTCTGGGCATCAGCACTACCTCGTCCATGAGCAAGCCTGCAAGAGTCATTCCCTGTATAAGACTAGCGGAGCTTTCATCTCTTCCTCCGAAAAGATAGAACCTGTTGCGTCTTCTGCCGAAGGTCACATCTATGTAGTTGGCGCTGATCTTTTCCCTGATGCTCATTCCTATGTCCTT
Organism: uncultured Clostridia bacterium; assembly: GCA_947307175.1. Classification (GTDB taxonomy): domain Bacteria; phylum Bacillota; class Clostridia; order Oscillospirales; family Ruminococcaceae; genus Hominimerdicola. The sequence goes on along the minus strand of CAMZIK010000072.1, from coordinate 10,915 downwards.
TATCCGAGGTAAAAGCGGATCTACAACATTTCTGCGAAGCGATATGATAGTCTTTCCGCACATCGCAAAGCACTTGCCGTCAAACTCGCTCATTGCCCACATGATAAACGACTCGGACATACATAGCGTTTTGCCTGAACGTATCGCTCCATCGCAGATTATCCCGTCCTTTGACCTGAACGATGGGTTGTTCCACCATTTAAGGACAAACTGCTGTTTTAGGGATCTTTCATATCTGGTCATACATCGCAGTCCTCCTCGTCATCATCTTTCAGAAGATGCGAGATGTCGCCCTGAGAGCTTTCTCTCAGCGATTGGATAAACTGATCTGCCTTTGACTGCTCACGAAGCTCCGGATCAAGTTCAAAAAGCTTTTCAAGTGCCTTCTGCCTGTCAAAGAACTTGACCTCGACACCGCCGCCTTTTATCTTCTTGATCTCGCTGACGTTGAACAGATCAGCCTGAGCGATCTGTTCAGGAGTCGGCTGCTCGGAAAATACCAGCGCTGCCACATCGTTTACCTGACCGAAAGCAAGCCTTGAAAGACCTGTCTTGACGTAAGCCAGGGTCTGCTGGTCCTCCTTGTCCAGCTTTCTGATCTCCTTTTTTACTCTCTCGCTCGAAAGCAGTCTTGCACTCGCCTCTTTTGCCTTTTCTGGCGGAACACCGAGCTTTACCGCTGTCTCGCTGCCGTTTCTCAGCCTCACAAAAAGCTGTGCGAATATTTTAGCTGTAAAATGTTTCATTGAAAATCGTACCTCCGAATTTCTTTCTTCTTAGCTCTGACTTCTGAATGCCCTCTCACCTATACGCCCAAAGCCCGTTTTTGTTGCATTGAAACGTGCAACAAATACAGAAATATGTCCAAATTAAATCATTTATCAGTTGTTAGCACAATTTCTGCGAGCCAAAACTGTGCAGCCTGAACAAATAAAATTCGTAAGCTTGTTAATTGGCTAAAATATCGTATCTATGGCTTTTCCCTTTTGCGTAAGCTAAGAATTGGCATTTTGTACAACGAAAGCACTTGACAATTATGCAAAAGTGACATATAATAATAGAGTATGGTTTCTTAGTGAAACGATTTTTCTGTAAATTCACAGATAATTCTTGCAAAAATACGAATTATAGCGCATACTCTGCTTGCAAAATGTGCTGAATTGTGGTATACTGAGAAAGTGGGTATACGCACCACCATTACAATTTTTGTTAATAATCAAGAGCCTTTTATCTGAAAGGCATCTATTCGGGAGGAATAAACGATATGGCAAAGAACAATTCGGAAAACACCATCACAAAGGCGGAGCTTAAAAAGAATTTCGTTGAGATACTTCACAACGATTTTCAGACTACCCCTGACGAGGCTTCCGATAAGCAGGTCTATGAAGCACTGGCAAAAATAGTTGTCGGCATCCTGAAAGCCAAGAGGAGACATTTCACCGTAAAGCACAACTCCGAGGGCAAGAAGAGGGTATACTATCTTTCAATGGAGTTCCTCATGGGACGTTCTCTCAAGACATCTATCTATAACCTGGGCATGCAGGATCAGACTATCGCTATGCTCAAGGATCTGGGCATTTCCATAAACGGCATCTATGAGCAGGAGCCTGATGCAGGACTCGGAAACGGCGGTCTTGGAAGACTTGCTGCCTGCTATCTTGATGCGCTTGCAGCTGACGGCTACCACGCAACAGGCTACTCTATCTGCTATGAGTACGGTATCTTCAAGCAGAAGCTGGAGGAAGGCTGGCAGACAGAGCTTCCTGATAACTGGCTCCCTGGCGGTTCGGCTTGGCTCGTTCCTGTTCCGACACAGTCTGTCGAGGTACGCTTTGACGGCGAGCTGAGAGAGTATTGGGATAACCAGTATCACTGCGTAACACATGAGAACTACACCTCTGTTATGGCTGTTCCGTATGATCTGTACGTTTCGGGCTACAAGAGCGAGGCAGTTTCCAAGCTGAGACTGTGGAAGGCTGAGCTTTCGACATTTGATATGGCCATGTTCAACAAGGGCGACTACACAAAGGCTCTGGGCAGAAATATCATCTCACAGGCTATCACTAAGGTCCTGTATCCTAACGATAACCATGCTGAAGGTAAATCGCTCAGACTGCGTCAGCAGTATTTCCTGTGTGCAGCTTCCATCGGAGACATCGTAAATCAGCATATGGCTGTTTACGGCACACTGGATAATCTGCACGAAAAGGTCGCTATCCATATCAACGATACACACCCGACTCTTGCTATACCTGAGCTTATGAGAACTCTGCTCGACGACTGCGGCTACTCATGGGAAAAGGCTTGGCATATCGTTACAAACACATTTGCTTATACAAACCACACTGTAATGCCTGAGGCTCTGGAGAAGTGGGACTGCAACCTGCTCAAGAGTGTCTGCCCGAGAATATTCTCTATCATCATCGAGATCAACGAGAGATACTGCAAGGAACTGTGGGAAAGATACCAGGACGAGGGCAAAGTTTCTCATATGTCTATCGTTGAGAACAACAAGGTCAAGATGGCAACACTGTGCGTTCATGCTTCACACAGCGTAAACGGCGTTGCTAAGATACATTCTGAGATCATCAAGAAGGAAACTTTCAAGGACGAGTACCTTGATACTCCTACAAAGTTCAAGAACGTTACCAACGGTATCGCATACAGAAGATGGCTGTATCAGTCAAATCCGGGTCTTACCGATCTTCTGAAGGAAAAGATAGGCGACGGCTTCCTCAGAAATGCAGCTGAGCTTTCCAAGCTTGCTGTGTTTAGCGATGATAAGAGTGTTCTTGAACGTCTCGGCAAGATAAAGCAGGAGAACAAAGCTGACTTTGCAAAGTATGTAAAGAACCAGTACGGCGTTGTACTCAATACCGAGTCTATCTTCGACGTTCAGGTAAAGAGACTTCACGAGTATAAGAGACAGCAGCTCAATGCTCTCAACATCATCGCACAGTATAACTACCTCAAGAACAATCCTGATGCTGATTTCGTTCCAAAGACCTATATCTTTGCCGCAAAGGCAGCTCCGGGCTACTATATGGCAAAGCAGATCATCAAGCTCATCTGGAATATCTCTCAGGAGCTTCGCAAGGATAAGAAGCTCAATGAAAAGCTCTCTGTTATCTTCCTTGAGGACTACAACGTTTCTCTCTCAGAGATACTTATGCCGGCAGCTGATATATCAGAGCAGATCTCACTTGCCGGAACAGAAGCAAGCGGAACAGGAAATATGAAGCTCATGATAAACGGCGCTGTTACACTCGGAACAATGGACGGCGCAAATGTCGAGATTCATGAACAGGTAGGCGATGACAACATCATCATCTTCGGTATGAACGTTGACGAGGTAAATGCTTGCAAGGGTTCATACAGACCTATCGACGTTTATAACTCCAACAGCGTTGTTAAGGCTGCTGTTGACAGACTTCAGGGCGGCATAAACGGAAACACCTTCAACGAGATAGCTGAGAACCTCAAGACCAAGGATCCATATATGGCTCTGAAGGACTTTGACAGCTATCAGCAGGCACAGAAGTACGCTTCTGAGTGCTATGCCGACAAGATGAAGTGGCAGAAGATGAGCCTTGCAAACATCGCAGGCGCAGGCATCTTCTCGGCAGACAGATCGGTTGAGGAGTACGCAAAGGACATCTGGGGACTTACCAAGTAATCATAAAAAGCCATACAGTCAAGACTGTATGGCTTTTTCAACAGATAGATTTCTGCGTATATTTTGGTTATCTTGTCATAGGTATGTAAAAAGCTGTTTGTTTCACTTTGCTTACATTTATGCATAATTATTGAGAGTGACCCTTTTGAAAAAGGGCTTTTCTTTAGACTCTCTTGGAGTCTCTCACTGTTTTTTCAGTATCAGGAGGGACTTTCTGACACTGAAAAAGAAATAAAAGGTTTCTGAGGGGAGTTTGAGGGGAACTCTTCTCCAAAAGAGTTCCCCTCAATTATCTTACAGAGGTGAGGTAAGTGGATAAACAACTGTTTTACGATGCCTGTGAGAAAATCATAGGTAAAGCCCGTTCTGACAAGGGCATCGGCACGCTGGGAGAAAAGACTCTGCACGCTGTGCTTAAAAACTACTATGAGCCTCACGAGGACAACCACGAGATAAAAGTCGGGCGTTTTTTTGCAGATATAGTCGGCGAGCAAGGCGTTATCGAGATACAAACACGCAGCTTCGGCAATCTGATAAAAAAGCTGGACAATTTTCTGGAGTTCTGCGATGTTACGGTCGTCTATCCCCTGCCTGCGCTGAAATACGTGGCATGGCTGGATATAGATACGGGCGAGATCGGCGAAAAACACAGATCTCCAAAAAAGTGCCGTATCTACGACGCTTTTCAGGAGATAATAAGGATAAAGTACGCCCTTGACAATCCACGCTTTCACCTCGTGCTGTGCTTTCTTGAAATAGACGAGATACGCTATCTCAACGGCTGGTCTGAAAACAAAAAGCGTGGCTCATCACGCTGCGACCGTATCCCTAAGGACATCATCGAGGAGGTGCGCTTTGACTGCGTGCAGGATTACCGAAAGTTCCTGCCCGAAGGTCTGCCTGAGGAGTTCACCTCTGCACACTACGCAAAAGCGTGCAAAATAAACAGGCAGCTCGCTTCAAGCGGGCTAAATATCCTCAACTATCTCGGGCTTGTCGAACGTATCGGCAAAAAAGGCAACAGCTATATTTATAAGGTGGTAGAAAAATGAACTGCAAAATATCATCGCTTTACATCTGCGTTAAAGATATGGACAGAGCCGTTGGTTTTTACGAACAGCTTTTTGATATGCCCGTCACCGAAAAAGACGATGTTTACAGCGTGTTTGAGGTCGGCTCGTTCCGCTTCGGACTGTTTGCCTACGAAAAGAAAAATGAACCGCATGAGTTCGGAAGCAACTGCCTGCCAAGCATCAGCTTTGAAAGCGCAGACCTGCTCAGAAAAAAACTCGAAGGCAAGGAAATATGCTTTGAGCTTACAAAAATAAGGACAAATTTGGTCGCTGAGATCATTGACAGCGAGGGAAACCATATAGAACTTACTGCACCTGATAAATAAATTTTCGTGATATACTTTACAAAGCACTGAATATTAGCTATAATAAGTATAGCTTTTGATTTAAGGAATGGTTAAATGAAACTCAAACACAAAATGCGCAGGGTGATGTGCTTTATGCTCGTCCTGCTTATGATACTGCCGACGTTCACCGCATCTGCCGTGAACTTCAAGCCGATAGCCTCGCTTGACGAAAAAGGCAAGCCTGTTGAGCTGAAGCTGCGCTCAAAAGCCTGCTGCATAGTCGACATGGAAACTGGCGACAGCCTGTACAATCTCAACAGCGATAAAGAGCTGCCGATAGCAACTATGAATATGCTTATGACGAGCCTGCTAATCGTTGAAAAATACCAGGATGTACAGACTCTGAAAGGGTCTTTTGCAAGTGCAGGCTCGGAAGCATACGACGAGCTGTACGAAAGAGGCACTCCGACTGCTGACATACAGCCAAACGAAAAGGTCAATTACTACGACCTTATCTGCGCAATGATACTTCAGTCTTCATGCGAAGCTGCTAACATTGCTGCTATCAATATGGGCGGCAGCCTTGCTGGCTTCACAAAAATGATGAATGACCGTGCAAAAGAACTTGGCATGGATCATACCAAGTTTTCAAGCGCTCACGGCTTCTTTACCAGCGGCAACTATTCGAGCTGCAGCGACATCGCTCTTTTGTGCAGATATATCTGTGAACACTCAAACGTCATCAAAGACATCGCCGCAATGAGCGAATACACCATGGCGAAAACGACCCAGCACCCTCAGGGAACTACCCTTTACAACAATAACGTTATGCTCAACAGCGCATCGCTGTACTACTATTCAAGCGCAAAGGGCATCAAAACTGCGACTACGAATGAAGCAGGCAGATGCTTTGCATCATGGGCGAATATCGAAGGCACGAGCTACCTTGTAGTAACTCTCGGCGCTCCGCTTGAAAAGCTTGCAGAGGACGAGGGCAGAGATGCCGATGACCCGGAGTCGGTCTATAATCAGGACTATATCTATTACAGTCTTATAGATCACATCAATATCTACAACTGGTGCAAGTATTATCTCACCCAGTCAGATTTCCTTGTTCCAGAAAGCGAGGTCAGGGACGTTAAGGTAATGTACGGCGATAAGGACTATGCCAACCTGCGTGCAAAAACAGGTTACAGCAGAATGTGGCCGTCTTACGTCAAGACTGAGGACGTAAAAAGAGAGATAACCGTTAAGGAAAACATTGTAGCACCTGTCGAAGTGGGCGATGTTCTGGGCGTAATGAATCTTACCTTTGACGGAGAGTTAATTGCAACGCTCGATCTTATTTCTACCACAAAAGTTAATCGTTCAGGCTTTTCTTCAAAGTTTGAGATCGCAAAGAGCTATTTCAGCTCAAAAGTATTCTTCCGCACGCTTATCCTTATAATCGTTCTTATCGCACTTTACACGGTAATACACATCATAAGGGTCAACAGGAGATACCTTAAAAAGAACACCAAAACGGAGGATGACAATGATAATCAACTTTGATGAGCTGACCGAACAGCAGCTTGACAATTTCAAGGGCGGCGAAAAATGCTATAATATGAAATCATATGACGACGGCAAAAACAAGATAATGCTCGGAAGGCTTATCCCGGGCGCTTCTATCGGACTGCACACCCATGAAGGCAGCAGCGAGATAATATTTATCCTCAAAGGAAACGGCAAGGTGCTGTATGACGGGAGTTACGAAAAAGTCTGCGAAGGTCAGTGCCACTACTGCCCTATGGAACACGAACACAGCCTTATAAATGACTCAGATGCTGACCTGATATTCTATGCAGTTGTACCGCAGCACGGATAATGAACATTTGCAAACTATCGGGGAAAACTCTTTTGGATGAAGCAAAAAACGGCTTCGCCGTTTTAAAGAGTAACCGTGGTAACGGTTACTCTGTTTCCCCCGAGGATATTCTTTGAATATCCTCGCAACCGCCCGCAAGGGCGGTTACCCCCATTTCAGAAACCTTTTATAAATTTTCGGCGCACAGAGCAAAATGCTCCATGCGCCGAAAATGCGTAAGAGTTCTAAACGAGTTCAGAAAAGATTCTTTTCAAAAGAACTTTTCTCGATATTTACAAGCAACATACTACACAAAAAACCGCACCCTGATGGGTACGGTTCTTTTTTGTATATGCACTTATTCAGTCCTCAGTGCTATTACCGGGTCTTTCTTTGCTGCACGCTTTGCAGGGATAAATCCGCCTATCATCGTCATAAGCATACTTATGCCTATCAGCACCAGGCTGTACAGTATCGGCAGCCTTGCAGTAACATCAATGCCCTTTGCAAGCTGCTTGATGATAGAATTGATCGGTATGAGCAGTATCTCCGAAAGCAAAATGCCAAGTGCACCTGCGCAGAAACCGATTATGAAAGTCTCGGCATTGAAGACCTGCGAGATATTTCTTTTTGAAGCGCCCAGCGCTCTGAGGATACCTATCTCCTTTGTTCTTTCAAGCACGGAGATATGAGTGATTATTCCGATCATAATGCTCGATACGACAAGTGATACCGCAACGAATGCGATAAGAACGTAGGTTATAGCGTTGACGATAGATGTTATCGACTCTGTTATCAGTGCAACGTAATCGGTATAAGTTATTGTCTTGTCGCTGTCAACGGAGTCATTGTAATTCTCAATACATTCGTTGACTTTGTCCTTGTCCTCAAAGCTGTCGGTATAGATATTTATAGCTGACGGAGAATCAAGGCTGACCTTTCCGAAGGTGTCCATATTATCCGTATAAGTCGCACCTGCGATATAGTTGTCGTAGATCATGATGAGCAGCGGACTGCTCAGAGGTGAAGCTACCCACTCGTCAAGCAGCTTAGCCATTTCGTTTTCATCAGACTGCTGACTGCCTTCGATAGTTCCTGAATAAACAGCCATTGTGTACAGGCTCGCCTTATCGCCTATGCCGAGAGAGGAAATATATTTTCTTGCATCTGCAAGCTTTGCATTATTGTCAGCGGCATCGAACTTCATTCCTGTCAGGACATTCGTATCCGTAGAAGCCTCCTGTGCTTTGACTACTTCGCTTGCATCGGTATGCTCTATGATGTAATTTGTCAGCGCAGAGTTGTATCCTATCGCAGAATCTATCTCGACCTTTATATCTTCCTTTGCCTTTACAATGCCCGATATTTTCAGCTTGATCGCATCTTTGAGCAGTTTTTCCTCATCAAGCTCACTGACCAGCGAGAACTTTCCGTCCTCACCCTTTACATATCTGTCGCAGGCAGGCACAAGATAAAACGTCCTTCCGCAGACTTCCTCATAGGAGAACATCTTCTCGTCTGCGCCCTTGCCGCTGCTTATCTTTTCAGATGCGTCCTTGTACTCCTCGGCAGTGATTATTCCGAGCTGATACAGAGCCTCAGCAGAGACAGAGCTTGTATCGTCAAGTGCAAGGACTACCTCATCGTACTCACCGCACCATTCACCGTAAACGACGTCATAATTGTCCATTATAACACGGCTGACAGGATTTTTCCCTGTTCCTTTCATTATCTCGCTGAAATTATCAGCTCCCGAGCCTGTCGAACCGTTGAGCGATGTCAGCACAGATGTCGGATTGTTGTTAGTCTTTCTTCCGTTGTTAGATGTTCGCTTTTCTCCGATCTTGTCAGGGTCTGCACTGCTGTTTATAAGTCTTCCCTTGGAGTCACGGCTGAAGACCTCAAAGTTGAGATTATAAGTGTACACGACGCCGTTCTCACCGAGATACTGGCGTATATCGCTGTTCGGGTCATCAAGATACTTCTTGAACGATGTCAGGTCGTTTTCCATGATGCTGGAACGCCTTGTCTGGCGCCTTTCAAGTTTTCGGTAGCTTGCATATACGCCGCCGCTGCGCTGCTTATCATCGTCATCGCTTGAATTCTTCCGCTTGTTTATCATGGAGCTTACGTCCATCGCCTTGCTTGTGATGGTTATAGGATAAGAGAGCATTGTTTCCTTTTGCTTCTCATAGATGAATGTATTTACGCCTGTTGACAGCGCAAGTATCAGGGCGATGCCGATAATTCCGATAGAGCCTGCAAAAGAGGTCAGAATCGTTCTTCCCTTTTTTGTACGCAGATTGTTGAAACTGAGCGCCAGTGAAGTAAGAAAGCCCATTTTCGCTTTTCCGAGCCTGCCCGTCTGATGCTCCTGCGCTTTCTGCTGCGGCACGAACGGATCGCTGTCATCAGTTATCCTGCCGTCTTTGAGCCTGACTATCCTCGTTGCATATTCGTCTGCAAGCTCAGGATTGTGCGTTACCATTACAACAAGTCTGTCCTTAGCCACCTGTTTGAGCAGCTCCATTACCTGTATAGAGGTCTGTGAATCGAGCGCACCTGTCGGCTCGTCGGCAAGAAGAATCTCAGGGTCGTTCACCAGGGCTCTTGCAATAGCCACACGCTGCATCTGTCCGCCTGAAAGCTGGTTCGGTCTTTTGTGTATCTGGTCTCCAAGCCCTACATCTTCAAGGGCTTTCTTTGCACGCTTTTTCCTCTCGCTCCTTGATAATCCGCCGATAGTCAGCGCAAGCTCGACATTTGCAAGCACAGACTGATGCTGGATAAGATTATAGCTCTGAAAAACAAAGCCGATAGCGTGGTTCCTGTAAGAATCCCAATCCTTGTCCCTGTATTTTTTTGTAGAGGTCGAATTGATTATAAGGTCACCGCTGTCATAGCGGTCAAGACCGCCGATAATATTCAGAAGCGTAGTCTTTCCGCTTCCCGAAGGACCAAGGACCGCTACGAACTCACTGTCACGCAGGTCGATGCTCACATCATCGAGCGCCTTCTGTATAAGCGTACCCGTTTTGTACTGCTTTGATATATTTTTGATCTGAAGCATATTTTCAGCTCCTTTCATTTATTACAATATATCATATTCTTGCACTTTCGTCAATAATTCTTACTATTGTAGTTGCTCTTTGCTGCCTGAGCGCAGATCAGCTGTGGCTTTATATGCTTCGTTCTTTCTATGCCCCTTGACAAACATGGTGCAAAGTGATATAATCTATATTAAGCTACTAATCCGCTTGGTAGGTAGGTTAAAGTGTAGTCTTATAATGAAAAAACACCTGATGTTTTATCAAAGAAAACTAATACTTGGAGGAACAGTTATGGCTAACATTTACACATCAGCAGACCAGCTTATCGGAAAAACTCCGCTGCTGGAGCTTACGCACATCGAAAAAGAGTTTGGACTGAAAGCCAAGATACTTGCAAAGCTTGAGTATTTCAATCCCGCAGGCTCAGTCAAGGACAGGATCGCAAAAGCAATGATAGAAGACGCTGAAAGCAAAGGCAAGCTCAAGGCAGGCTCTGTCATCATCGAGCCTACATCGGGCAATACAGGCATCGGTCTTGCTTCGGTCGCAGCAGCAAGAGGCTACCGCATTATCATCGTAATGCCTGAAACGATGTCAGTCGAGAGAAGACAGCTTATGAAAGCATACGGCGCAGAGCTTGTCCTCACTGAAGGAACAAAAGGAATGAAAGGTGCTATCGCTGAAGCTGAAAGGCTTGAAAGGGAGACAGAAGGCGGAATAATCCTGGGTCAGTTCGTAAACCCTGCCAATCCGCAGGCACACGTTGACACCACAGGACCTGAGATATATGAGGACACAGACGGAAACGTTGACATCTTCGTTGCAGGCGTAGGAACAGGCGGAACGGTAACGGGTGTAGGCAAGTATCTCAAGAGCAAAAAGCCCGATGTCAAGATCGTTGCAGTTGAACCTGCATCTTCTCCTGTTCTTTCAAAAGGCACTGCAGGCGCTCACAAGATACAGGGCATCGGCGCAGGCTTCGT
>CAMZIK010000071.1 GCA_947307175.1 uncultured Clostridia bacterium | reverse complement strand
GCCCTTTTAGGGCTGTTATAAAACCACCGGCTTTGCCGGTGTGATATTTATTATGAAAAGTAGTGATCATAACTGCTTTATCAGTTCGTCTATCAGCGATTTTTTGCCTGTGCCATGCGAAAAAGCGGTCGCACCTGCGCAGGCGGTGGCAAGTTTCAGCGCATAGTCATAGTCGTGGGTGCGCTTATATCCTGCGAGAAAGCCTGCGAGCATAGAATCTCCTGCGCCGACAGAGCTTACAAGTTCACCCTCGCAGATGCCTGCCTTGTGGATATTTCCGTACTCATCAAGCAGCATCGAGCCGTCTTTTCCCATAGAAACAAGGACGTTTCGTGCGCCCTTGAGCTGAAGCTGCTTTGCACATTCTGTTATCTGTTCGTCGTCATTAAGCTCGGCAGAAAAAATCTGTCCGAGTTCAAATATATTCGGCTTTATGACAAACGGTCTGTAACCGAGAACGCTGAGCAGAAGCTCTCCCTCTGCATCGACTGCACTTTCAACGCTCCTGTCCGACAGGCGTTCAAGAATGCGCCTGTAAATGTCTCTGGGAACGCTTGAAGGCACGCTGCCTGCAAGCACAGCGAAATCACCGTTTTGTATCTGTGAAAGCTTTGCATAAAACTCCGAAAGCTCTGCTTCACTGATATTCGGTCCTTTTGCATTTATCTCTGTTTCCTCATCGGCGCTTATTTTCACGTTTATGCGTGAGTTCCCGCTTTCTGCCTCGGTAAGATCGGCTTTTATCCCCATAGCCTCAAGCCCTTCGGCTATCGCTTTGCCCGTGAAGCCTGCTCTGAAGCCAAGCGCTGTTGTCGGCTCATCAAGCTCCTTGAGTACACGGGAAACATTTATGCCCTTTCCGCCGATGGTTATGCTCTCATCAGAGCATCTGTTCACTCTGCCCGTGCAGAGCTTTTCAAGCGAAACGGTACAGTCTATGGCAGGATTCAGTGTTATTGTGTAAATCATAGTACCTCCTGATCGGTAAGAAGAAAGACGAGTACGGAATCACCAATGATAAGACCGATGATGAACCAAAGCGAAAATCCTATGTATAGCTGGAATGCTATGACCGCAAAAAGAGTTCCGAGGATCACACACAGCACCCCTATGCCCGAACCTTTTCTTTTTCGGGACTTGAACCGCTTTATTACGCCGATCACTGCGAAAAAATACATTATTGCAGATAGTATTACAGCTGCAAGCGAAATGACCTTCAGGGTCGAACCGAGATCTTCCGGCATAATATCCCTCCGTTCCAAACAGATCAATATGGGTATCATTTTATCACACTTGAGGCAGGCTGTCAAGGTGAGGCATATTATACAAGAAATATATTATTAGTCAGTTCGTTTTTTTACATAGTTGAAAAATTAAAAAAAATGTCGGCTAAGTCTTGCAATCGGCGGTGTAATGGTGTATAATATGTTTACTTAACGTTTATTGTAGGTTAGAAACAGAACAAAGGGGCTTGGCGATGGACGAAAATATCAAAGAAAAGGAAAATGCGCAGCAGCCGGACGAGCAGCTCGATCTTGAGCATGCTATCGCAGCGGCAAAGGAAGAAAAGGCTAAGCTTATCGCAAGAAATATGGCTGCAACGTCCTTTGAGGACGAGGTCATTCAGGACAGCGGTAATCAGCCGAAGGTGGACAGCGCACTGAAAAAGGCGACGGAAGCCGTAAATGCTGTTAAAAGCGACAGAAGCGAAGGCGGCATGAGAAGAACGGCATCTTTCCCTGCGCAGAGAGACAGAGATACAGATATGGCTAAAAGAAGAAGCGCATCAGGAAGCGGCGAGAGAAGAACTTCACGCAGCGGTCAGTCAAGACAGGGCGGAGAGAGAAGAAGCGACAGCAGGTCAAGATATGACGACGACAGAAGAAGACCTCAGAGCGCAAGGAGAAAACCTGCCAGAAGAAAGAAAAAATCCAAAACACCGCTGATAGTATGCCTTTCGATACTCGGTGCGATAGTTGTCGGATTGGGTATCGCTTATATAGTTGGTATTGTGAAGTACAAGAACGTGTTCCTTGACAACACCTTTATCAACAACATCGAGGTAAGCGGAAAGACCAAAGAAGAAGCTTACAACATGGTCAAGGAAAAGTCTGATCTCAAGGATAATATCATTATCCAGAGACTTGACGGCTCGGAGATCCAGCTTCCGCTCAAGGAAATAGGCTATTCGGATAAGACTCAATACGAGATAGAAAAGTTCTATAATTCGCAGAACCACTATAACTGGATCGGCGCAAAGTTCTCCAATACACAGTTCGAGGTGAACGAAACGTTCTCATACGACAAGGTGATGATGGAAACGCTGCTGAAAAAGAAGGTAACATCTTCGGCTTCGGGCAGACCACCTGAGAACGCTTCTATCCAGAAGAACTCGGACGGTTCGGGCTACGTTATCGTAAAGGAAAGACCGGGCGATAAGATTAATACCGATAAGATACAGAACCTTTATGATTATGTCGAGCAGAGCCTCGATGCAGGCAGATACATCATCGACATCTCAGGTGTTGACTGCTACGAGACCGCAGCTATAACATCGGATTCGCTCAAAGAACAGTGCGAAAAGCTCAATAAGATGCACAGCCTGACTATCACATTTGACTTTGTTCACAGCGAGGAAGTGCTGAAAGGCTCGCAGATCATGCCGTGGGTAAGCTTTGACAGCAAGTCAAAGGACGGTATCGTTGTTGATATGAAGCAGGTCGAGGCTTATGTTGAAACGCTTGCAAAGAAGTATGATACATATGGCATAGACAGAGAGTTCAAGACCACTAAAAAGGGCACTATAACAATAAAGAGTGCCGACAAGATGGCTAATGATACCGGCTGCTACGGCTGGTGGATAGATCAGCAGAAGACGATGGAGCTTATCAGAGACACCATCATTCAAGGAACAGATGCAAAGATCAGACCTGTCTACTATCAGAATCCTGATTCCAAGTATACATACACCTGCGATGAGAGCGTCTGGACAAAGGATAAGGACTATGGCAACACATACGTTGAGATAGACATTGGAACTCAGCACCTGTGGTACTACAAGGACGGCAAGCTGATGGTAGAAAGCGACGTTGTTACGGGTTATGCTTATGCTAATGACAGATATACCCGTGAGGGCGTGTTCAAGGTATGGTTCAAGGAAAGCCCATCTATCCTCAGAGGAGCTACATGGAATACAAAGGTAAGCTACTGGATCTATTTCAGCCTGTACGGTGCAGGAATGCACGATGCTTCATGGCAGTACGGCGTATTCGGCGGAAATAAGTATAAGACCTCGGGCGGCGGCTCGCACGGCTGTATCAATATGCCGCTGGATAAGGTAAAGCAGATATATCAGATCATCGAGCTGAACACTCCTGTATTCATTTACAACAGCGAGAAGCTCGGCGGTTCTTCCGCAAACGGACAGTGATAAAAAGCAAAACTCCGCAGACAAAAATGCTCTGCGGAGTTTTTTAATGGGGGATCTATGGGAAAACCTATTTGGTGGATGGGCTGATGAAATCTACGGGATCTGTCCAGATGCCGTTGCGGTCAAGCGCAAAGTGAAGGTGAGTCGCTTCGGCGATCTCTATCTGTGCAGTGTCTCCGACTGCACCAATGACATCTCCCGAATTGACATAGTCGCCCTCAGAAACGGTGGCTGCTGCGGTGAGACCGTAGTAATGCCCCGTTACACCGTTGCCGTGGTCGATATTTATACAGTTGCCCCAGAGAGGATCAGACCAGACCTTTATCACCTTGCCTTTGTTCATCGCTTTTACGGGCGTTCCGAGATCGGCTTTGATGTCAATGCCGTCGTGTGTTTTCCAGACGCCCAGAGTCTCGCTCTTTACCAGCTCACCGTTTGAAAATTCGGTGATTATCTCTCCTGTAACAGGCATGATGTTGGGCTGGGTCTTGGTGTCAAGATCAGTCTTTTCATCTGTCTTTGACTCGGTCGGCTTTTTGGTCGCTGCAGTCGTCTCCTTGGGTACATCTTCGACCTTGTTCTCCGCTGCTCTTGTCACAACAGGCTCAGTCTCTGTGATGACGAGCGACTTGTTTATGCTGTCAACGGTCTTGTTGTAGGCTGCTACGCCTGCACCCGCAAGCGCAAGAAGACACGCTCCTGCAGTGATGTAAAGACCTTTTTTGCCCAGCGTCTTGCCGAGCTTGGTGTTTTTGATGCTGAAATTTTTCATTGTGCATATTACCTTTCCCCGATAAGAAGTGGACAGCCTGCAAGGCTTGCAGACAAAAGCTCATGCTATCGGTGCATAAGTCCTTTGGCATTATTTTGGGCAGCCTTTGGGGAATTATACGCTTTGCGGAAAAATTTTTGTTGACAAGACGGTTTTGTTTATGATATAAAAGTATAGAGAAATGAAGTTTGTTGCGCTTGCTAGGAAATAGCGCTGTTTTCAGTTGTTCTGTTACAGCAGCTGTGGATATTCTATTAGTGAGTGCTCTTCTTCAGATTTCTTTTTTAGACTCTTACACATTTTCGGCAGTCAGTAGTAAAACTCCCGACCGCCGAAAATCAATAAAAGGTTTAGGAAAGGGGGATAAGCGACCTTACGGTCGCTTGCGAGGATATTCAAAGAATATCCTCGGGGGAAAACAGAGTAACCGTTACCACGTGTTACGCTTCATCCAAAAAGGTTTCCCCAATTAAAACTATGGCAGAATTACTGGATAATACCGTTGTTCCCGACAGAGTGCTGCTTGCGGCGGCGGACTTAGGGACATATGATATGCAAGTCTCGCTGGACGAGCTGGAGGAGCTTGTTCGGACGGCTGGCGGCGAGGTCGTTGCAAGGGTAGTGCAGAAGCGCCCCGCTTATGACAGCGCAAGCTGCATCGGCGCAGGAAGACTCGAGGAAATGGCGGAGCTTTGCAGGCAGCTGGACGTTGACAGGATAGTTTTCGACTGTGAGCTGACAGCGACGCAGATACGAAACATCGAGAAGATATGCGATGTTTTCACTATCGACAGAACGATGCTCATTCTTGATATTTTTGCGCAGAGAGCGACCACTCACGAGGGACGCTTGCAGGTCGAGATCGCACAGAACAAATACCGCCTGCCAAGACTTGCAGGAAAGGGAACTGACCTTTCAAGGCTCGGAGGCGGAATAGGTACAAGAGGACCCGGCGAGAGCAAGCTCGAAACGGACAAGAGACACATCAGGGCACGCATCGAAAAGCTTTCGGCAGAGCTGGAGGAGATAGCGAAAAGGCGTGATATGCTGCGCAAAAGGCGCAAAAAGGACAACGTGCTTGTTGCGGCGATAGTGGGCTACACTAATGTTGGTAAGTCAACGCTGCTCAACACGCTGACGGAGGCAGGCGTTCTTGCGGAAAACAAGCTGTTTGCAACGCTGGAGACTACTTCCCGTGCTATCACGCTCCCCGACGGCAGAAGCGTGACGCTGGTGGATACGGTCGGGCTGATAAGGCGCTTGCCGCACAGGCTCGTTGAGGCGTTCAAATCTACGCTGGAGGAAGCTGCGAACGCTGATGTTATCATCCATGTCTGCGATGCTTCCGCAGAGGACTGTGCCGAGCAGGTGAGAGTCACCAACGAGCTGCTCAAAGAGCTTGGCTGCTCAGGTATACCCGTGATAACGGTGCTAAACAAGTGCGACAAGGTGCCGAACATTGATATGCTTGATATTTCGCACCAGCAGAACACGGTCAAAATTTCCGCAAAGCAGGGAACGGGACTGGATGAGCTTCTGCTTGCGGTGCAGAACAACCTTGCGCAGTCGTGTGTGAGATGCAGGCTTCTCCTGCCTTTTGACAAGGCAGGCCTGCTGAACACTATCCGAATCGACGGCAGTGTTTTCAGCGAGGAGTATACCGCCGACGGCATCGAATGTGATGCGCTCGTCGATGTCAAGGTCTATCATCTGGTGCAGGAATATAAGGTTTAGGGGCGAATTGTTGAGGGGAACTCTTTTGGAAGAAGCACAAAATGGAGAAGTCATATTTGACTTCTCCATTTTTTAGAGTAACCGTGGTAACGGTTACACTGCCCCATCAAACTCCCCTCAGAAACCTCTTATAGATTTTCGGCGCACGGAGCAAAAAGCTCTGTGCGCCGAAAATATGTAAAAGTTCTAAGAGAGCATAAAGAAAAATCTTGTTCAGAAGAACGGCCCTTAACAACTTGCTCCTAAAACTATATCTTTACAAAAATAACGGTCAGGAGAAAAACTCCCGACCGTTGGATTTTATATAATATGTGTGACTGGTCTTGACGTAAAGCGGATAAGTGTGCCTTCTTCAGAAACACCGGTAACTTTTGCGTAGACCTCTCCGTTATACCGTATCATTATATTATCGTTGACGCTGAGTGCATATTCAGTCCGCAGCAGCGCAGATTTATCTGATATTTTTAATATAGACGCACTGAAATGTTCGCTGCCGACAGCTTTTCCGTCGAGCATACAGAAAGTTATGGGGACAGGGCTGCTGAGGGCAGTCATTTCTGTCTGTTCCTGCTGAAGCTCCACGCTGTATTTTCCGCTTACGGCGCAGACATCGAATATCTCAATGGGCGTATTTGTGCCTTTTGGAATGATCTGCTGCTTGCCTCTGGTCTTAACTTCAGAGTTGATCTTATCGATCGTGCTTTTTGAGACAAGTACCTGACCGCCGACGGAATAGCTCTCTATCCTGCCTGCAAGGTTGACCTGCTGACCTATGCACTGATATTTCATCGTAGTTTTAGAGCCGATATTGCCGGCTATCATCAATCCGCTGTTGATGCCTATGCCTATTTCAAACGGTAAAATATCATGCTGTTCGTTCCACTCGTTTACCTCCGTCATGGCTTTCTGCATCTCAAGCGCACAGGCTACGGCACGGTATGCATGATCTTCATTATACTTCGGCACGCCGAACGCTGCAAGTATGCCGTCGCCGAGAAACTCCATGACTGTTCCTTTATACTTTGTGATGATCCTGTCCATTACTGAAAAGTGGTGATTGATCACATCGACGAGCGTTGTTGCAGAGATCTGAGCGCTCAGGGCGGTAAAGCCTCTTATATCGCAGAACATTACCGTTGCATCTGCAAGTCGGCCTCTCATATTGTCGCCGCCGCTTTCCTCCAGCGCAGCCTCGGCGATGTCCTTTGAGGTGTATCTTTCAAGAACGTTGCGGACTTTAAGAAGCTCGGTGTAGTCTGTCAGCAGCATAAGGATAGCTATCTCTCCTGTCTGCTTGTCCGTTTCAAACTGGGTAACGGATACTCTGACATGGCGTATCCTGCCGTTCTCGTTTTCAATATCTATCAGGTTTTCTGCTCCTGCCTTGTTGCCGATATAATCGAGAAAGACCTGCATGAAGCTGTCGTTTTTCTGTGTTATGGGTATCATTTCGACTATCCATTTCCCGACAAGGCTGCTTGGCTCACCAAGCCCAAGTATCCTGCTTCCAGATGCATTTATGTATTTCAGGCAGCCTGAAACATCAAAGATGCAAACACCGTCTGTCATATTCTCAAAGAATTCAAACATACTCGTTCACCTGCCTTTTTTGTTCAGCGGTCCTTCTGCTTACAGTATATCATATTTCTCCGAGCTTTGCAATAAAATTTTGATGTGTGCATAAAAAATACTTGACAAAAGTGATCTGACGTGATAATATGAGTCTATCATCTTTACGGAAGGAATAAAAGAGATGGTCACTGTAATAGCTTTAACAGTCTTTACATACTTCTTTTTCGGCTTTAGCTTTTTCTGGCTCAAGCCTTTTAGTCGTGTGCGGAAAACTGTTGGAAAAAGATATTGCAGTTAGGCTTTCATAGCTTTAATATGTATATCAGACCGTAGTTTTGCACACGCAAAGCTGCGGTTATTTTTATTTTTTGGAGGAATTGAAATGGTAATCGTATTGAAAAACAATGCAACAAAGCAGCAGGTGAGTGAGCTTATAGGCAGGCTTGAAAAGAACAACGTCAGAGCTAATCTTGTAGAGGGCGTACACTCAAATATCATCGGGCTTATCGGTGATACCGTACATATCGACATCGAAGCGATACTTGCAAACGAGTGCGTTGAGACTGTCCGCAGAGTGCAGGAGCCTTACAAGAACGCAAACCGCAAGTTCCACCCCGATAACACGGTGCTTGATATATGCGGCAGACTGACAGGCGGCGACAGGACACAGGTAATAGCAGGTCCTTGTTCTGTTGAGAGCGAAAAGCAGCTTATCGAAACGGCGCAGGCTTGTAAACAGGCAGGAGCAACTATGCTGCGTGGAGGCGCATTCAAGCCGAGGACATCGCCGTACTCTTTCCAGGGACTGAGAGAAGAGGGAATAAAGATACTGCTCAAAGCAAAGAAAGAAACGGGGCTTCCTGTTGTTACGGAGATAATGTCGCTTGCGCATCTGGATATGTTCTCGGACGTTGACGTTATACAGGTCGGCGCAAGGAATATGCAGAACTTTGAGCTTCTCAAGGCACTGGGGCGCTGCGACAAGCCGATACTGCTCAAAAGAGGTCTTTCAAGCACGCTGGAGGAGCTTCTGATGAGTGCGGAATATATCATGAGCGAGGGAAACAGCAAGGTCATTCTCTGCGAAAGAGGAATACGCACCTTCGAGCCGATGACGAGGAACACCCTTGATATTTCGGCAGTCGCACTCCTCAAACAGAAGTCTCACCTGCCCGTTGTGGTAGACCCAAGCCATGCGACTGGTCTTGTGAAGCTTGTTGAGCCGATGTCTCTTGCGGCTGTGGCAGCAGGCTGCGACGCTCTGGAGATAGAGGTACACTGCGATCCAAAAAACGCCCTTAGCGACGGCTCTCAGCAGCTAACTCCGCAGGCTTTCGCAGAGTGCATGGTAAAGATAAAAGCGCTTGCGCAGTTCATGGGCAAGCCGGTCGATAGTGTAGAATAATGACGATAAACCTTTGTTGACAAGACAGCGGAAAATTGGTATACTTATCTTGTGCCTTTTTCTGCTGTAAATAAAATTACAGGAGGAGAGAACAAATGGCATTTAAACTGCAAAGCGTCGTGCCATGGGGCAGGAACATCGATGAATACAGAGAAATGTTCCTTCTGACAGACAGCGATATGAAAAAGAGGATAGCAGGCTTCGGCGACGGACCTGCGAGTTTTAACCGTCAGGCGACCGAAAACGGCTGCCATGTGACCTCGTTTGACCCGATATACGGCTTTTCAAGGCAGCAGCTTGAATGGCGCATCAGCGAGGTAAAAGACATAGTAATGCAGCAGATGGCTGAAAATTCGGAGAACTACGTCTGGGATAAGATACGTTCCCTCGATGAGCTTGAACGGGTCAGGATGTCTGCGATGAAGATGTTCCTTGAAGACTATGAGCAGGGAAAGAAAGAGGGCAGATATATCTGCCATGAACTGCCTGACAGGCTGCCTTTTTCCGATGACAGCTTTGATATAGGGCTGAGTTCGCATTTCCTTTTGATGTATACATCACTTGGTTATGATTTTCACATCAAAGCGATAAGCGAGATGCTCAGGGCGTGCAGGCAGGTAAGGATATTCCCGCTGTGCGACCTTGACAGCAACGACAGCGAGATGATACAAAAAGTCATAGCATATTTTTCACAGAGCTATGACACGCAGATAAAACAGACAAACTACCAGTTCCAGAAAGGCGCAGACAGGCTTCTGATAATAAGCCGCAAACAGTAAGTGAGGGTTTGAAATGAACTTTAATGTAAGCTTGAAAAGGGTCGTGGACGACTCATACGACATAGAGATAGGTTACGGGCTGTATAATACGCTCGTGAGCGACTTGCAGGCAGGACTTGTCGGCAGCCGCAAAAGACTTGCGGTCATTACTGACGACACGGTCGAAAAACTGTACGCAGGCGATGTGATGAAAAAGCTTGCAGATGCAGGCTTCAAGGCGGAGCTGTTCGTTATACCCAGCGGAGAGAAGTCAAAGACAAGGCAGATGAAAGAGTTTCTTGAGGACTCGATGCTTGAAAAGGGCTTTCGGCGTGACTGCGCTGTTATAGCACTTGGCGGCGGCGTTGTGACCGACCTTGCAGGCTTTACGGCAGGCACTTTCGGCAGGGGAGTTCCGTTCGTGAACTACGCTACTACGCTGCTTGCTGCGGCTGATGCGTCTGTCGGCGGAAAAACTGCCGTAGATACGCCTCTTGCAACGAATCTTATAGGATTATTCAACCAGCCCAAAAAGGTCTACATAGACATAGGAACATGGAAGACTCTGCCGAGAGAGCAGCTTTCAAGCGGCTTGGCGGAGACGATAAAGCACGGCTGTCTCGGCGACAGGGAACTGTTTGAATACCTTGAAAAGAACATCGAAAAGGTGTTTGACTGCGACAAGGAGGTTTGTGAATACATTTCACAGCACAACTGTGAGGTCAAGTACAGGGTGGTAATGCAGGACGAAAAAGAAAGCGGTCTGAGAGAGGTGCTGAACCTCGGACACACCGTAGGACGCGCGGTCGAGACCGTTTCGGATTACAGGCTGCTGCACGGACAGGCTGTTGCAATAGGGCTTTGCGCACAGGCAAGGCTCGGTGAAAAGCTCGGATTTATCTCGCCTGAAAATGTTGAAAGAGTTGAAAGGCTTTGCGAAAGGGCGCAGCTGCCTACACGCCTGCCTGATTATATCGACAGGGAAAAACTGCTCGATAAGCTGTACACTGACAAAAAGGTGCGTGACGGCAAGCTGAGATTCGTTTTCCAGAAAGAAATAGGCGAGATGGTCTGCTTCGGGGAGAATGAGTACGGCAAGCAGATAAGCCGTGAGAAGATAGCAGAGATACTTAGTGAGATGTAAGAAAGATGCCTAATACAAGGTTCAAAAAGCGCCTGAACGCTGCCCGCAAAAATGAGTACAGTAAACTGAAAAGATTCAGGATAGGTCTGTGCATAGCTTTCGGTTTCGAGGTCGTGCTGATCTTTGCAGCGTGGCTGGTCGGATATAATACAGAACTGCTCAGAAAGAACTGCACCAAATCGGTAGACGGCGTAGTGGTCAGCATTGACGAGAAAAAGAAATGGGTCAGGATCCTGAGTCCAAATCACGGCGGCAGATATAGGTATGTAACGGTAATTACGACCTCTATCAGCGTGCAGACTGACGGTGTTTTTAAAGAAAGCACGATAACTACGCACGACGGGCATTACAAGAAGGATCAGAAGCTGAAGATATATTATGACCCGAAAGACCCGAGCGTTTATTACATCGAGGACAGGCTTGATATAAACAACAAAACGCAGATAGTTATTATCGTCATTGCGGTACTGTGGGCAGGAGTTTGCCTGCTGCTGACGTGGGTGACCTATAAACAACATAAAAAATGCAGAAGCGGAAAGCTGTTGGAAGAATGAATGTAACGATAAGACCGAAAAAGCTTAAAGGCGACGTGACCGTTCCGCCCTCAAAGAGCGTGGCGCACAGGCTTGTGATAGCTGCGGCGCTCTCAAAAGGAACGAGCGTTGTCAGGAACCTGAGCTTTTCAAAGGATATAACTGCGACGGTGAACGCTATGCGTGCGCTGGGCGCAGAGATAGAAATAAGCGGCGATACTGCGGTGATTAAGGGCATCGAGAAAGCGCCTGAGAAAGCTGTGATAGACTGCTGTGAGTCAGGCTCGACTTTAAGATTTCTGATACCCGTGGCGTGTGCGCTTGGCGTTGAAACTACGTTTCTTGGTCAGGGAAAGCTGCCGCAGAGACCGATAACTCCGTATCTTGAGGAGCTTCCGAGACACGGCGCAGAGTTTGACTACAATGGAACGATGCCTTTCACGGTGAAAGGAAAACTGAAAAGCGGAGAATACCGCATCGGCGGAGACATCTCATCACAGTTCGTGACGGGGCTTTTGTTTGCGCTTTCAGTGATAGATGGAGAAAGCAGGCTTGTGCTTACCTCGCCTTTGCAGTCAAAACCTTATGTGGACATCACGGCTGACTGCCTCTCAAAATGCGGCGTGAACGTGCGGAAGGTGCAGGACGGATATGCCGTCGGAAGCGGAGAAATGCACGCATTTGAGGAGGCTGTGGAGGCGGATTATTCGCAGGCAGCGTTCTTTTTCGTTGCAAATTCGCTCGGCTCGGAAATACGCATCAATGAACTGAATGAAAATTCTTGTCAGGGCGATAAAAAAATTGTTGAAATATGCAGAGAAATAGTGTATAATAAAAATGGTGGGCTGAGACCCTTTGTGCTCGACTGTTCGGATATACCCGACTTGGTGCCGATACTTGCGGTGCTTGCAAGCTTTTGTGAGGGAACGAGCCGAATCGAAAACGCTGCAAGGCTGCGCATAAAGGAAAGCGACAGGCTCGAAGCGGTGACTGTAAGCCTTAACGCACTTGGCGGAAAGGTGACGGCAGGAAGCGACTTTCTGGAGATACAGGGAGTCGGCGGGCTTTCGGGCGGAAGTGTTGACTGCTTCAATGACCACAGGATAGCTATGGCTATGGCGGTCGCAGCGACAAGGAGCAGTATGCCTGTGACACTTATCGGTGCGCAGTGTGTAGAGAAATCCTATCCCGACTTTTTCGAGGTGTACAAAGCCTTGGGCGGAGATATTGATATTGACAATTGAGCCGTGTTTGCGGCAAGTGGAGGAAAGAATATGTCATCGACCTGGAACAATAAGATAACCTTTTCAATATTCGGAGAGAGCCACGGACAGGCTATCGGCGTGTGCATGGATAATGTGCCTGCCGGCGAGAGCATCGATCTCGATGAGATCTATAAGTTTATGGCGAGGAGAGCCCCAAAGAAAAACGGGCTGACTACCGCAAGGAACGAAAAGGATATGCCGCAGATAATGTCGGGCTACTATAACGGAAAGACTACTGGTACGCCGCTTTGCGCTATCATCGCAAACAACGACCATCATTCGCAGGATTATTCCGCACTTTCCAAGCTCGCACGCCCCGGTCATGCGGATTATACGGGCGCACTGAGATACAGAGGCTTCAATGACCTCAGAGGCGGCGGACATTTTTCGGGAAGACTGACTGCGCCGCTGTGCTTTGCCGGTGCTGTCGCTCAGCAGATACTGCGCAAGAGAGGTATATACATAGGTGCGCATATTGCGGAGATACACGGCATCAAGGACAAGTGCTTTGACCCGATAAACACTACAAAGGACGACATCCGTGAGCTTTGGGAAAAGGATTTCCCTGTTATCATCGACGTTCAGGGCAACGAGATGAAAAAGGAGATCGAGAACGCAAAGGCTCAGCAGGACAGCGTCGGAGGCATCATCGAGGCGATCGCTATAAACGTTCCGGCTGGTATCGGTTCTCCGATATTTGACGGACTTGAAAACTCTATCGCTCAGCTTATTTTCGGTATCCCTGCCGTAAAAGGTCTTGAATTCGGCGTGGGCTTCGGCTGTGCAGAGCTTACAGGCTCAGAGAACAACGACGAGTTCTATGTAAACGACAGGGGCTTTGTCGTAACAAAAACAAATAACCACGGCGGTATCCTCGGCGGTATCTCAAGCGGTATGCCGATAACTCTCAGAGTTGCCGTAAAGCCGACACCGTCTATCTCTAAGCCGCAGGAAACTGTGGATTATTCGGCTATGAAGAACGAAACTATCGAGATAAAGGGCAGACATGACCCGTGCATCGTTCCAAGGGCTGTGGCTGCGGTCGAGGCGGCGCTGAACATCGCTATCCTCAACCATATGCTCGATTACCCGAATTTTTAAAGGAGGATCCTTTGGAAAACCCCGAAAGATTTTTCTCGCCAAAAGTCAATACGGAATTTGACGCAACAAAGGCAAAAATAATCATCGGCGACTTTCTTGCAAGGTATGATGAACCCTGCACGGCTGCTCAGCTCAGAGAGATACTTACCGTCAATGATACGGTAATTGCGTACTTTACTTACGTTGAAGCGTATGAGCAGATGCTGGGCAACGCTATGATAGAAGTTGACGAGAACGGCTGTGTCAGACTTACCGAAGAGGGAAGACAGCTTGTTCCGGAGATCTCCGAATTCACCTCGGAAAAGCTCAGAGACAGAGCGCTCGCTTCGGCAGATAGCTATTTCCGTGAGAAAAAAACTCAGCGTGATACCAGCGTACAGCTCGTTGAAAATGAGGGCTGTTTCGGCGCAAGGTGTGAGTGCTTTGACAACGAAACGCCGCTGATGCGTGTTACGCTGTGGTATCCCGACAGAGAACTTGCGGATTTTATGCGCTCGCTGATGAATATTGACCCCGTCGGGCTTTACTGCGGTGTGCTCGACCGTGTCCTTGGGATAAAGACGGAGCTTGTGGAGTTTTCTGCGATCACGCCGATGGATAAAACGCTGGAACATGGCGTGCGGGAGTTTGTGGATAAGCATTCGGATTGCGTAAATGAATGCAGGAATAAGGCTTTGGATAAAGGCTTTGAGGTGTCATGTCGGTGCAGCGATGACGAGCAGCTGCTCATGGAGCTTGAGGTGTATGCACCCGACGAGCAGCAGGCGGAGAACCTGTGCAGAAGCATCGAGAAGGACAGCCTCGTGTACAGCGTGGTCACAAGGCTCGTTTTGCAGAACCTCGGCAAGCAGGAAGAAATGTAAAAAATATATTAAGAGGCTGGAACTCTCCTGTCTCTTTTTTTATTTATCTCATCGAAACGGCGTAACAGCGAGGATTTTTAGAAAAATGGCTTGAAACGATGAGGTGAAAAAATATCACAAAAAAGGCTTGACAAAGAGCAAAAGGTGTGATATAATAACAAAGTTGCACGGCGAAAGGTCGAAGCAGCATCAGTATCTTGAAAATTGAACAATAAACGAAACGAAACCCTTGGAAATACTT
>CAMZIK010000070.1 GCA_947307175.1 uncultured Clostridia bacterium | reverse complement strand
AGGATATTCTCGGAGGGGAACAGAGTAACCGTTACCACGGTTACTCTCGAAAAAATGCAAAGCCGTTTTTGGCTTCATCCAAAAGAGTTCCCCTCAATCATTAAGCAGTGTTATTGCAATTCTCCGCGGTTGAACTCGGAAAGTTCAAGACCTTCGTTCTTTTCGAGTGCCCAGCGTATGTTCCATTCACTCGTGAAAAGCAGCAGGTAATTGTCCTTAAAGTCTTTTACCAGCTTGGTGTCGCTGGAAAGTTTAAGTGTCTTTGGGTCTAAGTCCTTGTTGTCTATCCAGCGGATATACGAGTAAGACAGGCTCTCTTTGAGCAGATCAACGTTGTACTCATTTTTCATTCTGTACTCGAAAACCTCCAGCTGAAGCACACCGACAACGCCGACAATGACTTCTTCCATACCCGTGTCAGGCTCGTGGAATATCTGGATAGCACCTTCCTGCGCTATCTGCGTTGCACCCTTGACGAACTGCTTGCGCTTTAGCGTGTCTTTCTGGCGCACACGCATAAAATGTTCGGGCGCAAAGGTCGGTATCGGCTCGAACTCAAACTTCTTTTTCGGGTCGCAGATAGTGTCTCCGATAGAGAATATGCCAGGGTCAAAAACACCGATGATGTCGCCTGCGTAAGCCTCGTCGATGATCTCTCGCTCCTGCGCCATTATCTGCTGTGGCTGCGAAAGCCTCATCTTCTTGTTGCCCTGAACGTGCAGAACGTCCATTTCTTTGTCGAACTTGCCCGAGCATACACGCAGGAAAGTTATCCTGTCCCTGTGTGCCTTGTTCATGTTCGACTGTATCTTGAACACGAAAGCCGAGAAAGTGTCGTCAAACGGGTCGATGATGCCTTCCGAGGACATTCTCGCCGTAGGCGAGGTCGTCATTTCAAGGAAGTTTTCAAGGAACGGCTCAACGCCGAAATTGGTGAGTGCAGACCCGAAGAATACAGGTGAAAGCTCACCTTTGCGTACTGCCTCTATGTCAAATTCATAGCTTGCACCGTCAAGCAGCTCAATGTCGTCCGAAAGCGTCTCGTGCAGCCACGGAGTGATAAGCTCGTCAAGCGACGGGTCTGAAAGGTCTACCTCCGTCGCAGCCACCTGATGCTTGCCGCCGTTTTCCTCAAATGAGATGATGTGCTTTTTATCACGGTCGTAAACGCCCTTGAATTCCTTTCCGCAGCCGATAGGCCAGTTCACAGGATAGGTCTTTATGCCAAGCTCATTCTCTATCTGATCGACAAGGTCGAACGGGTTTCTTGCCTCTCTGTCCATCTTGTTTATAAAAGTGAAAATAGGGATATGTCTCATAACACAGACCTTGAAAAGCTTTCTCGTCTGCGCCTCAACGCCCTTTGAAGCGTCGATGACCATTACCGCCGAGTCTGCCGCCATAAGCGTGCGGTAGGTGTCCTCCGAAAAGTCCTGATGTCCTGGCGTGTCAAGGATATTTATGCAGTAGTCTTTGTACTGGAACTGCATTACCGATGACGTTACCGAGATACCTCTCTGCTTTTCTATCTCCATCCAGTCCGAAACAGCGTGACGAGAGTTCTTTTTGCCCTTTACAGCGCCAGCCTGAGCGATAGCGCCGCCGTAGAGCAGGAACTTCTCAGTAAGTGTCGTTTTACCTGCGTCAGGGTGCGATATGATAGCAAAAGTCCGTCTTCTTTTGATCTCTTCTTGCAGCGTTTTCAAACTCATTCCTCCAAGCTTATTCTTTCATTACAGCATACCATAATATTATAGCACAAAAACGCCGCAATTTCAACAGATAACAGAAATTTAAAAATAATTTTTATGCTTTGAGAGCTTGATTTATTGTGAAAACAGCCAAATAATAAGGTCGATTAATATTGAATATGCCTAAAAAACATTGATTATGAACAATTATATTGAAAATATCACAATACTGTGATATAATTATAACATATGATATGCAGATGCTTAAAGCGCCTGACAATATAAAGGGGATACGGAGGAAAAAGATAATGCAGAAAGACGGAAAAGGGATGATCAAAGCTGCTGCAGTCCTGATGGTAGTATGCGGTATACTGACGATGTTCCTTGCATTCAAGACTTTGTCCAGAGTAAACAAGACCAATGATAATATGGTCAAATTCGAGTCGTACTATCAGACGAATCTCAAGAACAACAACGGAACAGATCCAAGCACGTCTTTAGTGTTCCAGGAGTTCAAGAACTGGTACAAAGCATCAACGGCTTATGATTATATGCAGATAGGACTTTCAGGACTTCATATAATTCTTGGAGCATTGACTCTTGTTATTGCAACTAAGTCAAAAAGCAACACACTGCTTATGGTGTTCGGAGGAATACTCCTGGTCATGGGAGCGTTGATCGTCATTTATCCGCTGATAAAGCATAAATCCGCCTATGATGATCTGGAAGTGGGATTAGAAGCTGTAGGAAAGCTTATAAAGATGTTCGGCGGATCACAGGTTGCCGAGCTGCCGTTTGAATTTGACTTTAAGATGCCTTCCCTCAGCCCATGGACATATGTTATAACATATTCGGGTCTGGGCTTGGGTCTGATGTATATGTCGGGTGTATTGTCAAGCGGATTCGGATTATTTAAAGCACCTGCCAAAGAGAACAATACGCTTGCTATGACAGGTATGACAGGACCGTCAGACGATTTCTTTGCACAGTTCAATAAGCCTCCCGTACCGCAGAGCGCTCCTCAGCCAAAGCCGGTAAATGCTGCACCGCAGGGACAGCCGAGACCACAAGGCGCACCACCACAGGGACAGCCAAGACCACAAGGCGCACCACCACAGGGACAGCCAAGACCACAGGGCGCACCGCAGGGACAGCCGAGACCACAGGGCGCACCGCAGGGTCAGCCAAGACCACAAGGCGCACCACAAGGTCAGCCAAGACCACAAGGCGCACCGCAGGGACAGCCAAGACCACAAGGCGCACCACAAGGTCAGCCAAGACCACAAGGCGCACCGCAGGGTCAGCCAAGACCACAAGGCGCACCGCAAGGTCAGCCAAGACCACAGGGCGCACCACCACAGGGTCAGCCAAGACCGCAGGGCGCACCGCAAGGTCAGCCAAGACCGCAGGGCGCACCGCAGGGTCAGCCAAGACCACAGGTACAGCAGCCAAGACCTGCGCCTAATGTAAGACCTGCACCGAACGTAAGACCGGCACCTGGTGTTAAACCTAAGCCGCCGGTAGACGATGAAGGACCGACATCATCAGGTTCAATGGACGAAGTTGCACTTCCGAGCGCAGAAGATCTTGAGAGACTCCTCGGCGGAATGAGCGGACAAAAGTAAGCATAAAAAACAAATGATCCCGAACCGTAAAAAGTTCGGGATCATTCTTTTGAGATTAGGTTTTTGGTAATCAATTTCAGACTATTGCTCAATATCTGTGGTAAATCGAGTTTGTTGGTAAGCAGTTGCTTATTAGCAAACTTGATTTAGTACAGCTTTTTGATCCACATTGAAGGTGCAAGCATCATAAGAACAGGTATACATTCAAGTCTTCCCAGCAGCATATCAAGGCTGAGAGTGTACTTTGAAAGATTTGACAGTTCATAGAAGTTGCAGGTCGGACCTACCTTGCCAAGTCCAGGACCGATGTTGTTGAAACAGGTCGTTACCGAAGTGAACGATGAGGTGAAGTCCATATTATTCAGTGAGATTATCAGAAGTGATATAAAGAATATCATTATATAAATTATCAGATAGCAGCTCACTCCGTGAACAGTCTCGATGTTGAGCGATTTATCGTCGGATTTTACAACGTTGACTGATTTGGGGTGCAAAAGCTTGCGCAGATTACGTTTAGCCGTCCGCACAAGTATCAGCACTCTTGAGACCTTGAATCCGCCTCCTGTCGAGCCTGCACACGCACCTATAAACATCAGCAGAACAAGTATCGTTTTGGAGAATTCGGGCCAGCTGTCGAAATCCGCCGTGGCAAAACCCGTTGAGGTCATTATCGAACCGACCTGGAACGATGAATATCTGAACGCCTTTGAGAAGCTGTTGTAAACGCCGTAAGCCATGGTGTTTGCGCAGATAAGTCCTATCGAGACCATAATGGTCGTCAGATACATTTTAAGCTCTGAGTTCTTGTAGATGGCTGAAAAACGCTTCATAACTATGAAATAATAGATATTGAAGTTCAAGCCGAACATTATCATAAATACCGTTACAACGCCCTCAAGATATGCCGAGTTGTAAAAACCGATACCTGCATTCTTGATGCCGAATCCGCCCGTTCCCGCTGTTGCGAAGGTGGTGCAAACGCTGTCATACAGCGGCATTCCGCCGAAAACGAGGAAAGCGACCATCGTAAGAGAAAGCACAGTATATATGACATAAAGTATAAGTGCCGAAGATTTGCCCTTTGGTACGAGCTTTTCCACCGTAGGTCCGGGACATTCTGCTCTCATCAGCTGAAGGCTCGATGATTTCTTGTCAGACGGAAGGATAGCCACCGTCAGCACCAGAACTCCCATACCGCCGACCCAGTGGGTAAAGCATCTCCAGAACTGCATACCCTTTGTCAGCGCTTCAACATCGTTCAGTATTGATGAACCCGTTGTTGTAAAGCCGGAAATGCTCTCGAAAAAAGCGTTCGTGAAATCCGGTATCTCGCCGCTGATATAAAACGGGAGCGCACCGAACAGCGAAATGACTATCCAGCCTCCAGCAGCGATCGCAACGCCGTCACGGAAATTCATATTTTCGTTGTCTTTGACCTTTGTAAGCAGGATTATCGGTATCTGAAGTGCAGCTACGCAGGCAGCTACCAGCAGAAAGACCTTAACGGTCTGATATTCCTTATAATACAAAGATACCGAAGCAGGCAAAAGCATCAGCACAGCTTCAAGCAGTGCGATCTGAGCCAGCGAATGCAGTACGATCTTTTTGTTCAAAAGAATTATCTCCTATTCAAGTATACCTCTTAACTCGGAAAAGCGCTGATCCTTCGTAACGATTATCACCGAGTCGTCCAGCTCCATCGTGTCACTTCCGTTAGGGATGATGACCTGACGCTTCCTGATTATCGCACAAATCAGAATGTTTTTCTTTAACCTCAGATCCTTCAGCGGTATACCCGTAATATGTGGGATCTGTTCCTTGATATTGAATTCTATCGCCTCGACCTGATTGCCGATGATGTGGTAAAGCGATTCGATACGGCTCTCAGATGACGCATTTTCAAGAGATCTGACATAGCTAACAATCGTTCCCGTCGTCAGCTGTTTTGGCGTAACGATAGCATCAAGACCGAGCATCCTTGCCATATCAACATATGAATCTCTGTTTATTTTTGTTATTGTCTTTGCTTTTGAGTTGTCCTTTGCATAAAGCGACATGATGATGTTTTCCTCATCAAGTCCAGAAAGAGCAACGAAAGCATCGACATCTTTTATACCCTCATCTACCAGAAGCTCCTGATCGGTGCCGTCGCCGTGGATTATAGTAGCCTTTGGGACGTTATCGCAAAGCTCTGTGCAGCGGTTGTAGTCTTTTTCAATTACTTTGACTCTCATACCCAATGAGGAAAGATGCTTTGCAAGATAGTATCCTATCTTACCGCCGCCGACTATCATGACCGATCTTATCTTGTTCTTGATAATTCCGTTTTCACGGAAAAAGCGTTCGATGTCCGAGTGTGAAGCGGCAATATTGATCCTGTCGCCCGCATGAAGCACAAAATCACCCGTAGGGATAAAAATGCCTGATTCACGCTGTACAGCACAGATAAGGAATTTTATCTTGAGCCTTTTATATATCTCCGCCAGAGTCAGACCTGCAAGTGCAGAGCCCTCCGTGATCTTCAGCTCTACCATTTCCACCTTGCCCTTGCCGAAAACTTCAAGTTTTGCAGCGGTAGGGAAGACCAGTCCGTTTGCGATCTCTCTTGCTGTCGTAAGCTCAGGATTGATTATCAGCGCAAGACCGAGGTTGTTCTTGATTATATCTATCTGATTGTAATATTCAGGATTTCTGACACGGCAGATAGTTCTTTTAGCGCCAAGCTGCCTGCCGAACATACAGCATACCATATTCAGCTCATCATGTGCCGTTGTCGCAATAAGAAGGTCAGCGCCCTTAACGCCTGCCTGCAGCTGAATATCAGCCGTAGCGCCGTTGCCTTCGATGCACATTATATCCTGCGAGTTGAGCAGTTTCTTAACAGCTTCGGGGTTACTGTCAACGGCGATAACGCTGTGACCCTCTTTAACGAGCTGCTGAGAAAGAGTGCCGCCAATTTTACCCGCACCGATCACTACAAATTTCATTCTCGTGATATGCCTGCCGCTGCAAGCATTTCCTCCTTTTATCAGTATGGTATGAGAGCGCATCATCTCATAATAATACATACTAAATTATAGCACCAAGCCATAGTAATGTCAATTTATACAGTTTACAAAGAAACCGCACAAAAGCGCTCAATTTTTGTGATTTAGATGTAAGAAACAAGAGGCAGGATGAAAGATGTCAGCCGACAGACAAGGTCTGTGAACCAACTTCTTTCTTCTTACCTCAGTTTTTCTTGTGTCTTATTTGGGCTTGGCGCGGACGACCAAGCATAGTAATAAAGTTTGTGCCCGAAGGGGATTGGGGGCGATCGGAAAGCCCCCAATATTAGCAAGCGAACCCTTTACCCCTTCGGATTTGCGTCTTATAAAAAAACAGCCCGCACATTTCTGCACAGGCTGATATGGTTATCCTAAAGTTTTTTTCTGTCCGTCTTTGCTGACAACAGTATTTTTAAACTGCGATCTTATCTGCTTTTCGTACATCTTCGGCTCTGGCATCGCAGGACTGTAATGTGTCAGCCAAAGCTCCTTTGAGCCTGACTTTGTTGCGATCTCCGCGCTCTGCGAAAATACCATATGTCCCTTTTCACGTACCTTGTCGATCATCTCATCGTCGCCGTACATTCCCTCGCAAACGAGCAGGTCTGAGTCCTTTGCAAAATCGATCATGCCGTCAAATGCAACTGTGTCGGTCATATATGTTATCTTGATAGATGCCCTTGTCTCATCCGTGACCATATCTGTCGTTATCTCTTTGCCGTCAATGATAACGCTCTCTCCGCTGTGCAGCTGTCTCCAGTAGCGGACATCTACGCCGAGATCCTCCGCTTTCTGCGGATTGAAAACAGGCTTTCTGTCCAGCCTGAACGAGTACCCAAGACACGGGATACCGTGCCTCAGAGGCAGCGTAGATACGGTCATATCGTTCCATTGCAGCTGGCTCGTGCACTTGCTGTCAAGTTCAACGATATCTATTCCGTATGGCAGCAGCGGACAGATACAGCAGATATTCTTGATTATCCTTGCCAGACCGTTGCAGCCGTAGATAGTGAGCATACCTGTTTTGCCTGTGTTTCCTATTGACAGAAGCAGTCCTGCAAGACCTGAGATGTGGTCGGCGTGGAAATGCGTGATAAAGATAGCATCGAGCTTGCTCAGCTTGCAGCCGTATTTTGTTATTGCGATCTGAGTACCTTCGCCGCAGTCAACAAGCGCAGCTTTTCCGTTATATTCCACCCAGAAAGTTGTCAGCCATCTGCTCGGAAGCGGCATCATTCCGCCTGTTCCGGCAAGACAAACATCTATCATAGCTTCCCCTCATTTCTCCGCAAAAAGTACAAATACTAAATAATATTATGAGACATTTTATAAGATTTGTCAATGCACAAAATGTTAAATTGCATAAAACAAAATACCGTCCTGCAAAAACGCCGCTTTGGTGCAAAAAAACGGGGAAAACCCTTAATAATGAGTTTTCCCCGAAATAGTTCTATTTAGCCTTTGTGTCTATCTCCTCGTACAGCCTTGCAAGCATATCGTCCGCAGCAACGCCGCTTTCCTCGCCTGTCTTTCTTGAACGTACTGAAAGCGTACCCGTCTCGACTTCCTTGTCGCCTATGATGAACATATACGGCAGTCTCTCAAGACGTGCTTTCTTTATCTTTGTGCCAATGTTGATGTCGTCAGCATCTACCGTAACTCTCATTCCCCTTGCTGTCATCTTGTCAGCAAGCTTCTGAGCGTATTCAATATGAGCCTCGCCGATAGGCAGCAGTCTTACCTGCTCAGGAGCGAGCCAAAGCGGCATAACGCCGTTGAAGCGCTCTATCATGTAAGCAAGCGTTCTCTCGAAGCAGCCCAGTGATGTTCTGTGAATGATATAAGGCAGCTTTTTCTGACCGTCCTTGTCGATATAGTACATACCGAACTTTTCAGCCAGCAGCATATCTATCTGGATAGTAACGATAGTGTCCTCCTTGCCGAAAACATTCTTGTATTGGATGTCCAGCTTCGGACCGTAGAATGCAGCCTCGTCAATGCCCACCTCATATTCGAGACCCAGATCGTCAAGTATGGTCTTCATCGCATTCTGTGCGTGATCCCACTGCTCTTTTGTACCCTCATACTTGTTCTTCGGGTTTGCAGGATCCCACTGAGAGAATCTGAATGTGCAGTTTTCAAGCAATCCGACAGTATCGAGGAAGTATTTTGCAAGGTCAAGGCAGAACTTGAACTCCTGCTCCAGCTGGTCGGGTCTGATAATGAAATGTCCCTCTGAAATAGTGAACTGACGCACTCTGATAAGACCGTGCATCTCACCGCTGTCCTCGTTTCTGAACAGCGTAGAAGTCTCGGTCAGTCTCATCGGCAGGTCACGGTAGGAGCGCTGTCTGTTGAGAAATACCTGGTACTGGAACGGACAGGTCATCGGGCGCAGCGCAAAGCACTCTTTTTCCTCATCATCAGGGTCTCCCATAATGAACATACCGTCACGGTAGTGATCCCAGTGTCCTGAGATCTTATACAGGTCTCTCTTTGCAAAAAGCGGAGTCTTGGTCAGATCGCAGCCTCTTGCCTGCTCAACGTCCTCGACCCAGCGCTGAAGCAGCTGGATAACTCTTGTACCCTTTGGCAGCAGGATAGGAAGTCCCTGTCCGATATAATCGACTGTGGTAAAATATTCCAGCTCTCTTCCCAGCTTGTTGTGATCTCTGAGCTTTGCTTCTTCAAGCATTTTCAAGTGTTCTTCAAGCATAGAAGCCTTCGGGAAAGATACTCCGTAAACTCTGCAAAGCTGCTTGTTATCGGCTGCATCGCCCCAGTAAGCACCCGTGCAGGAGAGAAGCTTTGTAGCCTTGATAACAGATACATTCATAATGTGCGGACCTGCACACAGGTCAACGAAATCGCCCTGCTTGTAGAATGACAGCTTTTCGCCCTTGTCGTCATGCTTGTGGATAAGCTCTATCTTGTAGTCCTCGCCTCTGTCCTGCATCAGCTTGACAGCTTCATCAACAGGCAGCTCAAAGCGCTCAAGCTCGTAGCCTTCCTTAGCAAGTTTTTTCATCTCAGCTTCGATCTTGTCAAGGTCAGCCTGTGTAAACGGCTTTTCTACGCCAAAATCATAGTAGTAACCAGTCTCGGTAGCAGGACCTCTCGCCAGCTTTGCTGCAGGGTAGAGGTTCTTTACAGCCTGAGCCAGAAGATGAGAAGCTGTGTGCCAGAAAGTCTCCTTTCCGGCCTTTGAGTCAAAAGTCATTACTTCAAATTCGCAGTCATGGTCAACGACAGTCCTCATGTCGAAAACCTCGCCGTCCAGTTTTACGCAGCATGCAGCCTTGTAAAGTCCCATGCCGATGTCTTTTATTATCTCGCTTGCGGGCATTGCCTTTTCGATCTCACGGACAGAGCCGTCTTTAAGAGTCAGTTTGATCATTTTTTGTACCTCCGTTTTAGTTTTATTATTGATGTAATATTATTTTGAATTAGAACAAATGTTTCACGTGAAACATTTTTAGTTTGTAGTAAGCTGAGTGTTTTTTTCTGCCATGAAAATATGCGTGATATACAGGTAAGTCCAGACAGCAACGAGCAGGATACCCATATAAAACACGATATTGTTCAGGATCTTCTTTGTCCTTTTGCTGATAATGCATTTTTTTGTTCCATCGGGAAGCTTCAGAGTAAGTACCTGCGAGAAAAATGTCCCGAACCAGTAGCCGGCTATCCACACTGGCAGAAAGATCATGATACCAAGATAATACGAGATCTTCTGTGTCGTCGCAAGGTAGATAAGAAGCGCCGAAACACAGTGGCTCAGCATCGCCAGCGTAAAAAAGACCGCTGCAAGTCTCTTCCGTTTGCGCAGAGTGCGTGGGTCAAAATAATATGTCTTGCTCTGGTCAGCAGCTTTTGTAACTTTCGTAGTTCGGTCAGCTCCCATATTGTTTGCACCCATGCTGTCACCTCCTGACTTATCGGGGGAAACCCTTTTCTCCAAAAAAATCTCCTCAATAAAGCAGAATACGCTCTAAATCCTAAACGATTATAATATAAATAAAAAAGCCCTGCGAGATACTCGCAGGACGCTGTAATTGCGTGGTTCCACCCGTGTTCAGAGAATCATCACCGATGATCCTCTCTCATGACCCTTTAACGCTGGTCAGACGGCGCAGATTAATGCACGCTCACAAGGCGGTGTCCTCAATGCCAGGGCTGTTCCCTTCACACCATACGGGAACTCTCTGAAACCCTTTATACATTCCGGCTTCCTTGGTCATCACTTTATACTATATTATTAACCTTATATATTTTATCACCATTGAACGCTTATGTCAAGAAAAGTGAAAAAATATTTTGATTTTTCATTAGTTCAGACAAAAAACGGCTTGACATTTCGGTAATTTTGTATTACAATATTACTATGCATTATAATTTTTTAAATTGGGTAAGTTTAGGCTTATCTTTTCTATAAAATAATTTTGCTGATTTGTATCTTTACAATTTAATATGGTGATGCTTTTATAATGCATAATATTCGTATATTTATGTATAATATCAGCATCATACTTCAAGAAGGAGGAAAACTATACAATGAGTACAGGAATAGTGATCTTGTTGTGTGTAGTTGCTCTTGTTCTTGGTGCCGGAATTAGTGGAGTAATTTGCTTTAAGCAGGGTGTAAGCTACCGTAAGAAGACAGCTGAGGCTGCGATGGGTTCTGCCGAGAAAGAGGCGGAGAAAATCGTAGACGATGCGAAGAAAACTGCGGAAACGCTGAAGAAAGAGGCTTTGGTAGAAGCAAAGGACGAGATACATAAGTCCCGCCAGGAAACCGAAAAAGAGCTGAAGGAAAGAAGGATCGAAGTCTCCAGACAGGAGAGAAGGATCCAGCAGAAGGAAGAGTCCATAGATAAGAAACTGGACAACCTTGAAAAGAAAGAAGAAACACTCCAGTCAAAGCTCAAGTCTGCTGATGAAAAGATGGCAGAAGCAGACAGGATCAAGAAATCGCAGCTTGATATGCTGGAAAAGATCTCACAGTTCACTGTCGATCAGGCTAAGGAATATCTCCTTTCAAAGCTTGATGAAGACCTGGTACACGAGAAAGCAGTGCGTGTATCAAATTACGAAACTCAGGTAAAGGAAGAATGCGACGCAAAGGCAAGACAGTATGTATCTTTGGCGATCGCAAGATGTGCAGCAGAACAGGTATCCGAAACTGCTGTATCGGTGGTACCTCTCCCAAATGATGATATGAAGGGAAGGATCATCGGACGTGAGGGAAGAAATAT
Source organism: uncultured Clostridia bacterium (assembly GCA_947307175.1). Taxonomy (GTDB): domain Bacteria; phylum Bacillota; class Clostridia; order Oscillospirales; family Ruminococcaceae; genus Hominimerdicola. The sequence goes on along the minus strand of CAMZIK010000070.1, from coordinate 3,486 downwards.
CAGGACGATAGAAACTCTCACAGGCGTAGACCTTATAATCGACGACACTCCTGAAGCGATCACGATCTCATGCTTCGATCAGGTAAGAAGAGAGATCGCAAGGATAGCACTTGAAAAGCTTATACAGGACGGACGTATCCACCCGACAAGAATTGAGGAAATGGTCGATAAGGCAAGACGAGAAGTCGAGCTGAAGATCAAGCAGGAGGGTGAGAGAGCAGTTCTGGAGACGAATGTTCACGGACTCAACCATGAGCTGGTAAAGCTTCTTGGAAGACTCCGCTTCAGAACAAGTTACAGACAGAACGTTCTGAACCATTCCATAGAGGTAGCCCACCTTGCAGGAATGATGGCAAGCGAACTTGGTGTAGATGCGAACCTTGCAAGAAGAGCAGGATTGCTTCATGATATAGGAAAGGCTCTGAGCTACGAGATCGAAGGATCTCATGTTCAGATCGGCGTAGATGTATGTAAGAAGTACAAGGAAAATCCGGACATTATCCACGCGATCGAGGCTCACCACGGCGATGTGGAGACCCGCACGGTCGTTGCGGCGCTTGTTCAGGCGGCTGACGCAATATCGGCAGCAAGACCGGGAGCAAGAAGTGAAAATTATGAAAACTATATCAAACGACTTCAGAAGCTTGAGGAGATCTGTACATCGTATGACGGCGTAGAGAAATCCTTTGCAATTCAGGCAGGAAGAGAAGTCAGGATCATGATCCAGCCTGAAAAGATCAATGATGAAAAAATGGTACTGGTCGCTCGTGAGATCGCAAAGCGCATCGAAGACGAGATGGATTATCCGGGACAGATCAAGGTTAATCTTATCCGTGAGAGCAGAGCAGTAGAGTACGCAAAGTAAAACGGAAGGCGGACAATTTTGATATTGTCCGCTTTTTTAGCATAAGTATTGGAGGTCTGATAAATATGTCAGGGCAGAAAAACGGTGAACGCAAGCACCTGTTCGGTACGACCGAAAAGTCTGACTTTATACTGAATATGTCGCAGGAGCAGACGTTTAAGCTCTGCGGTCTTTACAGTATAATAGCCATTGCGGTGCTGCTGGCGATCAATATCCCGTATACATTCATCAAGCATACGTTCGATTATGCAGACGAGGACGGCGTTCTGCACTATGCCGATTCCATGCTTGCAGACTATGCGAGCATACTTGTTATAGGTGCAGGTCTTATCGGATTCTGGTTCTTCCTTGTGGGAAGAATGAAAAAAGAGATCATCGTAGGCAAAAACAAACCTCTTGGCATCATTGTGCTGATAATCGCTGTTTCAGCCTGGTCGATGTTTGCATCGGGCAATATCAGTACCTGCTTCTTCGGTTATCTCGACAGATCAGAAGGTCTGCTGACGATCCTCGCATACTGGGGCTTCTTTGCCGGCGGTATGTCTCTGACAGGCGATAAATGGAGAATGAAAGTCACAGACTTTCTTGTTGCAGTCGGTCTGCTCAATGCGATCGTGGGTATTTTGCAGGCTATCCCTGCGCTTTATGATGTCGTTCCGAACAAGTTCAAGGATCTGTTCATCAGGATCGGTGAAAAGACTTTTGCAGACAATGAGTTCTTTGTAGAAGGACAAGGTATTTTTGAAAAAGGCTATGCTTCAACAGGACTGCTTATAACTCCTTTTGCTCTCGCAGCAGTAATGACCCTGACATTCGCTCTTGCCGCAGCAGGCTTCATTTTTGATAAGTCAGGCAAGAAAAAAGTGTTTTACGGCGTTTCAGCTGTTGCATGTACAGCTGCCGCTGTTCTGACAAAAACCGTTGTCGGAATGATAGGCATAGGCGCTGCGGTACTCGTGCTGCTGACGATAGCTCTTATCGGTTCAATAAAAAAGATCAAAAAACCTTTTGTCCTCGCTTTGTGCGTTGCACTGGTATCAGGTGCGTGCGTTGTCTCACTCGTGGCTGCGGGCGCAGCAGAATTCAAGGACGAGGAAGTTATCTATACGGATTCATTCTATCGCCTGTCTACCGGTGTTCCACGTGAGACCGATGAGGGTAAGTGGATATATCCGTATCTCTGGAACGACGGCGCTTATGTTATCGAGCTTCACCCGATAATAGGTATAGGACCTGATAACTGGAATGATATGTACGATGAGGCACAGTGTACTGCAGACCGTTCGTATAATGAATATATCGACGTTGCTATGCAGAGAGGTCTTATCTGCCTTGTGCTTTATATCGCATTTTTGCTCGTAACTCTCAAGAAGGCTGCTTCTGCGGTCGCACAGCATATCAGGGACGAGGAAACTGTCAGCTGGGTAGCTGCGGGCGTGCTTACAGCGCTGATAGGATATATGGTCCAGGCGTTCTTCAACAGCGGATCTAACTACTCAACACCGTATTTCTTCCTGATCGCGGGCTTTGCATGGAGCTATTTTGCCGCCGGAAAGATTACTCCAAAAAAGAAAGAAAAAGGAAAAAGTAAAGGATAAACTGCACAATATGTTTTTCTTTTAACAAATGTTATTATGTAAAAAAGCGAATTTGTTCAAGGTTTATTGACAATAATGGCTCAATGTGCTATACTCTCAAACGTTGAAAGTTATTCAGAAGGAATGACTACGTCGGAGAGCATGTATCATGGATTAATTTTAAGACTCTCCGATCAATTTTGAAAGGAGAGTTTTTCTTATGAAAAAAATACTCGCAGGAATTTTAGCAGTAGCAATGGTAATGTCATTCGCAGCTTGCGGCGACAGCTCAAGCAAGTCCGATTCAAGCTCAAAGTCAAGCTCCAGCTCCAGCTCAAGCAGCAGCGCAGCTGAGTCATCTTCTGCAGCTGACAGCAGCTCAGAAGCAGCAAGCAGCAGCGAGGCAGAGACAACAACTACAACTTCAGCAGCAGAGGAGCCAGCAGCAACATTTGTTCCCGGTGCTTACACAGTTACAAAGATTATCAAGGCAGATGGTTCGGATATGAGCCTTGAAGAATTTGCAACATTGGCAGAAACAACTGTTGATGCTGTAAAGGCTACAACAGTATTTGAGGCAGACGGCACATACAAGCAGTATGCTCAGGGCAAGCTCAAGGAGCAGGGCACATATACTGTTGAGGGCAATACATTGAAGATAGTAAGCCCTGAGGACGGCAACACGACAGGTGAGGTAAGCGGCACAGCTCTTATTATTCCTTCCAGCGACGGAATGAAGGTAGTTAACGAGAAGGACGATTCTTTCGTAGCTCCTACTGAGCAGGGCGGCGAGGAACAGCCAGCTGAGCAGCCAGCTGAGGAGCAGCCAGCAGAGCAGCCAGCTGAGGAGCAGCCAGCAGAGCAGCCAGCTGAGGAGCAGCCTGCAGCTGAGTAATCCACAGCCATAATACAAATCAAATAGTAAAGACGGTAAAGGATCTGATCCTTTGCCGTCTTTTATATTTTCCCATAAAAAGTGTTCCCACTGCGATAAATCAGAATTTACCGCAGCAAACCTGTTGGGCAGCTGGGGGAAACCCTTTT
>CAMZIK010000069.1 GCA_947307175.1 uncultured Clostridia bacterium | reverse complement strand
GCGATCGGAAAGCCCCCAATCAAGCGGAGCTTCGCTCCGCTAAATTCTGATTTATACTTGGCAAACTTTTATAAAAAAGAGGCAGACATAAAGTCTTGCCTCTTTTTGTATTATCTTGTTTTTACGCCGCCTTCGTGGTCGTTGTAGCCTGAGGCTTTGCCGTGGTCGTCTGTCCCGGTTTAGCCGTAGTAGATGTCGTCACAGCGTCAGGCACATCCGCCTTGCTTCCGGGCAGATACTTTTCAAACATCTGCATCATCTCGCTGATAGACTGGTTTGTTGTTGCACATCTTGCAAGTACGCAAATGTAAATATGCTCTGTGTCGCTGTCTGTGCAGAACGCCGCAACGCACGAGGCTGCCTCATCGGTGAAGCCCGTCTTTCCGCCGATAACTTTTGCATTATCGTCATTTGCTCCGTTGCCGTTCTTGTCGATGTAAAAACCGCTGAGTCTGCCTCCGAGAAGACAGGTAAGATGTATTCCCTCAGGATTCTGTGTTGTTCTTGAAGTAGTATAGTCAAAGGTCGTAAGCACCTGTCTGCAGGTAACATTGTTGTAAGCGACCTTCATTATTACCGCAATATCGTTCACTGACGAATAGTGTTTCGGATCGTGGATACCCGATGCATTCACAAAATTGGTGTTTTTAAGTCCAAGCTCTTTTGCTCTCTGATTCATCAGTTTAACAAACGCAGTTTCAGAGCCTGATACGATATTTGCAAGTCCCAGTACAGCATCAGCACCGCTTGGGAGGATAGCGCCGTAAAGCATATCCATCGCACTTACGGTCTCGCCTGCCTTGAAGCCTGCCATCGAAGCGTTTTCCTCGATAAGCTTTGTAAAATCGGTATCTTTGAAAGTATATGTATCGTCGTAGGACTTGAGGTTCTCACAGGCAACGAGTATGGTCATGACCTTGGTGAGCGAAGCAGGATAAATGCGCTGATCCATATTTTTTCCTGCAAGCATCTCATTTGCTGTCATATCAACGAGCAGCGAAGCCTGTGCCGTCATGCCCTTGATGTTTGTCGTCTGGAAATTAGCAGCTGCCTTGCTGTAAAGATCAAGCTGCTTTGGCTTTTCCGGTTCGGTCTGAGCCGTGACAGAAGTTGCCGATGTACGGGAAGTCTCCTTCTTGTCCTCGACCAGACGTTCTGTCTCGTCGATAGTCTTTCTTCCCGCAAGCAAAAGAACACTCGCACCGATACCGACTATGATTATCACCAGAAGCAGTGCAACCAGTGCAGCATTTCCTTTTTTGTTATAAGCCCTCATTATTTTCTATCCTTTCGTAATTCCTTTTCCTCAGTCAAGACTTCCGACCGCTTCCCTTTCCTCATTGCCGCACGTACCCTTGAGCTGACCGTGGCAGTATTTTAGTATATCACTTCTTGTGATTATGCCTATAAACATATTTCTGTCATCGATGACAGGAACAAAGTTCTGATTGACCAGCATAAGTATAACATCATCTATCGAAGATGTGACAGGAACAGGTTTTACCTCAACGTTCCTTTTTACCCGTATATCATTTACCGTGAACGCTTCAAGCTCACGTCTTGACCCAAGACCTCTTGCTATCATGAACCATAGCATATCGCCTTCTGACAGGGTCTTGACATATTCGCCGTCATGATTTATAACAGGCACTGCTGTAAAGCCGTGATTGCCCATTATTTCAAGCGCCTGACGGCAGGTAGTGTCATCGTAGATATAGTCTATCAGAGCCTTAGGATGCAAAAGCTGAATGATATTCATTCGCAAACAGCTCCTTAATATTTTTATTGTTGTTATTGATTACTATCCCGATCCGTTGCTATTGCTTTTTCTTTGCCGTAAATCCGATAATGAACGCCGAGAAATCATCGTACGAGATCTTCTTCAGATCAAACATCGTGATACCTGCCTCAAGCAGATCTTCTTCTTTAGCGCCCACCTTTTCAAGCGTCGCCCTGCAAAATTCATCACGCTTTGTCTCAGTCAGAGCTTTAAAATCAGTATAATCAGCTTTGATCTTATATGAATTGAATTCGACCTTGCTGACATTTGATGTTTCCATTTTTGTTACATCTCTGACCTCTGTTTCGTCGTCCTTTCCCTCAACGGAATAGTTCACCGTATACTTCGAGAGCGTGCCTTTCTGCTTATCGAAATAGAAATCCAGTACTGTAATATATGAGCTTGCCGTATATGTATATTCCTCAACATCATATTTTTCTGCATAATCGCTGTTTATATGAGTCTTGGTCTGCGGGAGCTTTTTATTTACAGTCTCGCTGATAGTATTTCCGTTCGGGTCTGTTGTTATTTTTCCGATCTCGTAAACATAAGACTTTGTAATATCATCGTACCTGTATGTTTCTGCTCCGTTGCAGTAAACATAGGCTTTTCCGAAGCCGTAATCCGTTATCTGAGAGTACATTCCCGGAGTCTTGACTATCGACAGAACAGCATCAGCACCGATACCCGATACCTTGCAGACAAATTCATATTTATCGTTTTCAAAAAACTTCGCAGCAGCCTTCAGCTTTTCTCCCGGCTCTGTCTGAACAGGCTCACGCTCCGAGCTTTCGTCCTGAGCAGACGAATCTTCCGTGACTGATGACTCCGAAGCTGATGAATCTTCTGTCTGTGACGAACTGTTATTTTTTGAGCAGCCTGCGGCAAATGTGAAAACAAAAGCAGCAAGCAGTATCGCTGTACGTCTGAAAAAACTCATTTTGTCTCTCTTTCCTTTATAAATGAACATACTCACATACGATAATATTATACAACAACCTTTGCATCTTGTCAAGTGCGAAAAGCACGGATAAGTATGTTTTGTGCTTGACAATGCAGGCAGTGTGTAGTATAATAACTAAGTATAGTTATTTGAAAACAATCTTCATAAGGAGTGTATAAATATGAAGCTCAACGGTTCTGACGTAATAATGGAATGTCTGCTCGAACAAGGCGTAGATACGGTATTCGGATACCCAGGAGGTGCAGTGCTGAACATCTACGATGCGCTTTATAAGTATTCATCAAAGATAAAGCACATCATCACAGCACACGAACAGGCTGCCTGCCATGCCGCAGACGGCTATTCAAGAACGACAGGGCGCACAGGCGTTGTCTTTGCGACCTCTGGTCCCGGTGCGACTAATCTCGTGACAGGTATCGCTACCGCATATATGGATTCAATACCTCTTATCGCTATCACAGGAAATGTACCAAGAAGCCTGCTGGGTCTTGACTCTTTCCAGGAGGTTGACATCTGCGGTATAACTATGCCTGTGACAAAGCACAATTACATAGTGAAAGATCCCGACAAGCTGCCTGAGATCATCAGAGAAGCATTCTATATCGCAAACGAAGGCAGAAAAGGTCCTGTACTCATCGACGTACCGAAGGACATCTCCGCTGCGATGATAGAGTTCAAAAAGAAAAAGCCAAAGAAAATAGTAAACCATAATCCCGATACAGTAAACGACGAGATAGCTAAGGCAGTCGAGCTTATAAAAGCAAGCAAAAAGCCTTTTATCTACGCAGGCGGCGGAGTCGTTTCCTGCAATGCCGCAGATGAAATGGCTGAGTTCGTAGAGAAAGTAAACGCCCCTGTTTCACTTTCGCTTATGGGACAGTGCGCATTTGACAACTCCAAGGAAGAGTATATCGGAATGCTCGGTATGCACGGAACTAAGACCGCTGCGCTCACACTCAGTGAGTGCGACCTTATGATCGTTCTCGGTTCAAGATTCTCCGACAGAGTGCTTTGCAATCCGAATACCTTTGCAAACGGCAAGAAGATAATCCATATCGAGATAGACCCTGCCGAGATAGGCAAGAATATCGACGTTTACCACCACGTTACAGGTGACCTTGAGTATATCATCGGCAAGATGACATCCATGCTCGAACCGCAGAGCCATACCAAGTGGATGCAGCAGGTAAAGAAGTGGAAGAAAGAATACGCACTTAAAATGGCTCCTATCGAGAGTGAAGACGAGGTGCTCCCTCAGGACGTTATCCAGGAGCTTGATAAGCTCACCAAAGGTCAGGCTATCATCACCACAGAAGTTGGACAGCATCAGATGTGGGCTGCCCAGTTCTATAACTTCAGAAGCGAAAGAAGCTTTGCATCTTCAGGCGGACTCGGTACAATGGGCTACGGTCTGGGCGCTGCGATAGGAAGCAAGGTCGGCAATCCCGACAGAACTGTTGTCAATATCGCTGGCGACGGCAGCTTCTTTATGAACTGCAACGAGCTTTCAAGCCTTGCAAAGCATAATATCCCAGTAATAGAGCTTGTTTTTGAAAACGACGTTCTGGGAATGGTAAGACAGTGGCAGAGACTGTTCTACGGCAAGAGATTCTCTCAGACTGACATTCAGCGCCATACCGACTTTATGAAGCTCGCAGAGGCTTTCGGCATCGAGGGCATCAGGATAACCAAAAAGAGCGAGATAAAAGCAGGACTCAAAAAAGCGCTCACCTGCGGCAAGCCCTGCCTCATAGACGTAGTAATAAACAAGGACATCAACGTTCTTCCGATGGTTCCGGCAGGCGCAGATGTATCCGAACCTATAATGGATATAGAACTGAACTGAACCATAATCAAAACTATAAACCGTTTCATTGTGATGCTTGTTTTGCCGCATAGATCAGGCATCAGGAAGAGATCATCATGAGATTCACAAAAAGATTCAAAGAAAATGCGCTGCTTATCGCTTTTGGCGTGCTGCTGTTCTTTGTCGTCACAAACTACAAACTCGCATTGGATATACTCGGGTACATAAAGGATATTCTCTACCCCGTTCTGCTGGGCGGAATAATCGCCTTTATCCTGAATGTTCCTATGTCAGCGATAGAAAAGCACCTGTTCAAAACGCCAAAGGACCCGAAGCGGCAGAAGTTCGTCGCTTCAATAAAGCGACCATGCTCGTTAGTTCTGACACTGCTCATCGCAGTAGGCATCGTGGTGCTGCTGCTCGTGCTCATTATCCCGTCGCTCGCTAAAACGATAACATCGCTCTCAGAGAATATACCGTCTATCGTAACACATATCTCTGACGAGATAAATGACAACAAAGCATTGAGTTCACTCTTAAAGAGCCTCGGCGTAACACCCGAATCACTTTCCGAAGGTATGTCGGGCTGGCTCAAAAGCGGTGTCACCGCACTCAAATCCATGGACTCAACCGTGTCTTTTGCTACAACAGTGTTCAACTCGATAGTTGACTTTGTCCTCGGTCTGTTCTTCTCTATCTATATCCTTGCACAGAAAGAGAAGCTCAAACGCCAGGCAATGAAAGTTGCCCAAGCCTTTCTCCCTGAAAGAGCAAGCGGTACGCTTTCTGTCATCGCCCGCAAATCCATAGACACATTCGGAAGATTTCTCACAGGTCAGTGTACAGATGCAGTCCTTTTCGGAACGCTCACCGCACTGGGCTGCCTCGCATTCGGTTTCCCCAACGCCGTTCTTATCGGTGTCGTAGTTGCTGTTTCAGCGCTTATCCCGCTGATTGGAGCAACTATCGGTATGATAATAGGATTCCTGCTTATCTGCGTGACCAGTTTCACACAGGCGTTAGGCTTTGTAGTGTTCCTGCTCATACTGATGCAGCTCGATGTAAACTTCATCTATCCCCGTATCGTCGGTAATTCCGTCGGTCTGCCGCCGCTTTGGGTACTGTTCGCCGTTACTGTCGGCGGAAGAATGTTCGGCATTCTCGGTATGCTCCTTGCCGTTCCTGCATGTGCCGTTATTTACAGCGCATTCAGCGAGATAGTCAACGAAAGGATCAAAAGGCGTAAAAAATTCAAAGAAGCAAAAGCTTCAAGGCAAAAGAAAAAAGAAGCACCTGCCGATAATGTCGGATCAGCAGATGCGCAGGATATTCCCGAAACCGTACCTGACAACGCAGTGACCAATTCTGACCAGTGATTTGTACGATTTTGAACAAGTTTGAATAAAATCAAAGCACTGTTTTTGAACAAGTTTACAATTTTGAAAAAAATCTCTTATAATTATTGACAGAATATAAACTCGGTGCTATACTGTCAGTAACCGATGAACTTGTATTTACCGAGAAAATACATTCTTCGGTGTAACTGTTAAAAGAGAGTAGCAAAAGAGAGAGCGATCCCACGGTAAAGTGAATTTTACCGTGGGATTATTTTGCTTTCAGACGCAAGACAACAGAAACAAGAAGCAAGAGAAAACAGGCAGGAACAAGTCCTGCCTGTTTATAATAACTTATCACAAACCATAGTTACCAGCGGCAGCGTAAGACCGCTGAGAACAGTCGTGACGGCGAAAAATTCCGAACATTTCTGCGGATGCCTGTCCATAGTGATAGCAAACATCGTTCCCGTCGTCGCAACAGGACACGCAGCAGCGATAGTCACCACCATTTTAACGATGTCAGGTGCAGGCGTGAGCCATACAAGAGCAAACGTCAGCGCAGGGACAATTATAAGCTTTCCGGCGCAGACACGGTATATCTCAATGCCCTTGAACGCCTTGAGGATATTGGTCTGAGCGACCGTCGCACCTGCGATCAGCATCGCAAGCGGAGTATTCATCGCACTTATATAGTCCATCGCCTTGTAGGGTATCTCAGGCAGGCGCAGGTTAGTAACGTAGAAAATAAATCCCAGAACGGTCGCTATGACTGAAGGCGAAAGCAAAGCTTTTATCAGCGTTGAAAAATCCCGCTTGCCTTTCATCATCATGTATCCGTGCGTCCAGACCAGCAGATTGAACAGCGTTATGTATGCCGTCAGATACAGCACACCGTTGCTGCCGTATATGTTGTTTATCAGCGGTATCCCCATAAATCCGCAGTTGGAGTAGACCACCGAGAACCGCTGTATCACACTGTATCTGCTCTTTTTCGGGACAAACATCATAGAAAACGGTATCGCCGCCGCAAATGAGATAGCTGAAAGCGCAAACGCCCACAGCAAGCCTTTCATTAGCGCAGGCTCGTAGTCGGTCTGATATGACATGAAAATAAGCACAGGGTTTACTATGTTAAGTTCAACAATCGAAAGGCTTTTCGTTCCATCCTTCGTGATAAGCCCACGCAGATTGCAGATAACTCCCAGCACAAGTATTATGAACATTATCAGTATCTGCTTGCCTATTATCAATCCCGCACCCATTTCCTCACCACCTTATATTACTGTTTTATTGGGGGAAAACTCTTTTGGAGAAGAGTTTTCCTCCACAATAAAACATTAAAAAACCTGACAATAATATACTCAGAATAATAGAGATAAGAGATCAGCAATCAACGAACGATCTGTCCGCCTGTGTCTCTTACCTCTTACTTCTTACCTCTATCAGAACAGCGCAAATCCGCCCTTTACGACCTGACTTAGCACTGTCATTATGATTCCTGCAAGCAGCACTCCGAGTATGACTGCAAGAATGCTCTTTTTAAAATCAAGGTCAAGGATACTGGCCGCCAGCGTTCCCGTCCATGCTCCCGTTCCCGGAAGAGGGATACCAACGAAAAGCAGCAGCGCAACGTAAATGCCCTTTCCTGCTTTCTCCTGAAGCTTCTTTCCGCCCTTTTCGCCCTTATTGAGACAGAACGAACAGAACTTTCCGATGAGCTTCTTGTCGCTTCCCCAGACAAGCAGCTTTCTTGCGAAGAAGAAAATGAACGGAACAGGTATCATATTGCCTATCATACAAATTATAAGGCACCAATGCCACGGCAAGCCCATTCCTGTACCGAAAGGCACTCCGCCTCTGAGTTCTACCAGCGGCACCATAGATATAAGAAACGTGATAATGTACTTTTTAAGCATATAAAAACTCCCCTATGGAATATACATATGAAAATCGAATAGAAAATATTATAGCATATTAATTCCGACTTGTAAAGCTAAATTTGTTAACAAACCCTCAGCAGTTGACAATCTTACCGTCTGTGTGTTATAATAATTTTGTATATTTTATCGAATCAAAGCATAAGCTTTTATCTACACCTTTAATTTTCAACAAGGAGCTGTCGGCAATGCAGCAGATGAAAAAACTCTTGTTCGTCTTTAATCCTCATGCAGGAAAAGGCAATATAAAAAACAGCCTGTGTGATATAATCGACATGTTCACCGCAGGCGGCTACGAAGTTCTTGCCTATGCAACACAGGCGCCGAAAGACGGCTATGAAAAGATAGTTCAGGACGGAAAAAGCTATGACCTCATCGTTGTATCGGGCGGCGACGGAACACTGTCAGAAGCAGTCAGCGCACTGATGAAGCTTCGTGAGGAAGATAGCCAGCTGAAAATACCTCTTGGCTATATCCCCGCAGGTTCGACCAATGACTTTGCAAATTCTCTCGGCATTTCAAGAAAAATGACCGATGCCGCAAAGGATATTCTCAGCGGCGAGTATTATGACTGTGATATTGGTCAGTTCAACGACAGCTACTATGTCTATGTTGCAGGTTTCGGCGCATTCACCGACGTTTCGTATATGACTCCGCAGAGCATAAAAAATAAGATAGGTCACGCCGCTTATATAGTCGAAGCGCTCAAAGCCCTGCCAAAAATCACAGGACAGACCCTTACCGTAGAACACGACGGCGAAACCTTCACAGATAGCTTTATCGTAGGTCTGATCTCAAACTCACGCTCTATCGGCGGAATGAAAAAGCTCATCTCCAAAGATGTTATTTTTGATGACGGTCTGTTTGAGGTCGTTCTTGCAAAGACACCTGAAAATGCGATAGAGCTGAGCAGCCTTATCGCTAACGCTGCGACAAATAAACTCAAGGATAAGAATTTCATCACCTTCAAGACCTCCAGAGTGACCTTTACAAGCGAAAATGAGATACCCTGGACGCTTGACGGAGAATCTGGCGGAACGCATAAAAAAGTGACTATTATCAATCACCGCAAAGCAGTCCGCTTTATCCTTGAAAACGAAGACCTCTGCACCGAGCAGCAGGCAGCAAATACAGATGAACTTCACAAAAGCGTCAGAGATGCCGTTACATCACAGTTCGAGAGTACGGCTTCTGTTGTTCCAGATTACGTTATAGAAGACGATACGGATATATAATTATAAGAAGTCAGAGCTTGGTTTCTCAAATATCTTACTTTTATCATTTAACTTCTCATTTCTGAAAGTGAGCAGGCTGTACGGTAACGTGAACGCCTTAGTTCATGAGGAAAGTCCGAGCATCACAGAGCAGGATAGCTGATAACATCAGCCGAGGGCGACCTCCGAGCAAGTGCAACAGAGATATACCGCCGCAGCAATGCGGTAAGGGTGGAAAGGCGGGGTAAGAGCCCACCGGAGCGGCAGAGATGCCGCTGCCATGTAAACCTTATCCGATGCAACACCAATGGTGATGCGCAAGTCAATGGCTGCTCGTCAGGCTTGCGGTCATAGGTGGCTTGAGCCGTGCGGCGACGCACGGACCAGATAGATTACCGTACTCGACAAAACTCGGCTTACAGGCAGGCTCACTTTCAGAGATGAGAAGTCATATGTCAGAAGTGAAAGATATAAGCAAAAAAGAAGTCAGGAATGAAAGCTCCCGGCTTTTTTCTTTTCAGGGCTCTCTGTAACTTTGCAAACATAATATTTTTAACATCTTTACAGATTTTACACACTATTTCTTATAAAATAGTTGTGAAGCTGTAACATTTTTTTGTTAAGTGTTGTAATTTAAAAAGGTATATGATATACTTAACGAGTATTATGCGGAATAATGTCCGCAAAACAAACATTGTTTTGGAGAGTGGTTCAAATGAGCAAAGACGAAAAGCCAGGTACAGGTATAAATAAAAAAATGCTGATCGGCTTTATCGCAATGGGTGCTGTGATAGTTATACTGCTTATAGTTCTTATCATCGTACTCGTTTCGGGCAAAAAAAATGATGACTCAAGCAGCAGCGGCGATGCTTCCTCGTCAAGCGAAAGCTCCTCTGCTTCGGACGATTCTGACAGCAGCGGTTCAACACGTTCAGACAGCATTTCCGACGTAAGCGGAGTCGCAGACGATTCTTCATCGAGCAAAACGGAAGACGACAGCAGTTCAGGATCTGACAGTAAATCCGAAAAGCTCGAAAAAGCCCTATATCTTGCATATACCACAGGAAATACCTGGGTAGACGGCGACAAGAAAATGTGCGGTCTTACTCTTTCAATAGTCAACAATACCGATGAGGACATCAAGAACTGGACACTGGTGCTTGAAGTTGCCGACCTTAAATCATGCAGCGGCTGGTGCGGAAACTTCACAATGAGTGGAAACACCTTGAAGATCACAAACGCACCTCATAACGGCGAGATAAAGAAAGGCGCAAGCATCTCAGACGTTGGCTGCAATATCGGAACAGGTTCGCAGCTGCGTATCAAATCCGCTAAGCTCAACGGCAAGGATATGATAATCAAGTCCGGAAAGATAAATACCGGCGGCAACGGCGGCGGAAACAGTAACAACAGCACAACTGCACAGAGCGAAAAGGAAAAGACCGATGTTTCCAAACTGCTGACAAGAACAAAGAACGCAAAGCAGGGCGACGACTGGCTGCACACCGACGGAAACAAGATACTTGACAAAGACGGCAAGCAGGTCTGGCTCACAGGCGTAAACTGGTTTGGCTACAACACAGGAACAAACACATTTGACGGACTGTGGAACAGCCAGTTCGCACCGACTATCAAATCTATCGCAGACCACGGCTTCAACCTCATAAGAGTACCGATGTCGGCAGAGCTTATCCTTCAGTGGAAAGCAGGAGAATACCCCAAGGCAAACTACAACAACGCCTATAACCCTACACTCAACGACCTCAACAGCCTGCAGATATTTGACTACTTCTTAAAGCTCGCTGAGGAAAACGGCATGAAAGTTATGCCTGACATACACAGCGCAGAAACTAATGCAGCAGGTCATAACGTAAACCTCTGGTACACCGACAAGATAAGCGTTGACAAATACTATGAAGCACTCGAATGGATGGCTCAGAGATACAGAAACAACGATACCATTATTGCTTACGACCTTAAAAACGAGCCTCACGGAAAACCCGACGAGGGCAAGAACGCTGCCATCTGGAACGACTCAAAGGACGCAAACAACTGGAAATACGTCGCTGAAACAGCAGCAGCAAAGATCCTCGCAAAGAATCCTAAAGTACTTATAATGATAGAGGGAACAGAGATATATCCTAAAAACTCCAAGGGCGATTACTCCTCTACCGATAAGGAAGACTACTACTTCAACTGGTGGGGCGGTAACCTCAGAGCTGTAAGAGACTTCCCTATCGACCTCGGAAAGTATCAGGATAAACTCGTTTATTCACCGCACGACTACGGTCCGACCGTTTATGAGCAGCCATGGTTTGAAAACGACTATACCTTCGACAGCCTTATGAAAGACTGCTGGCAGGACAACTGGTTCTATATCCATAAGGAAAACAAAGCACCGATCCTCGTCGGTGAATGGGGCGGCTTTATGAAAGACCCTAACCTCAAGTGGATGACCTATATGCGCCAGCTCATAAAGGAAAATCATCTCAACCACACCTTCTGGTGCTTCAACGCCAACTCAGGCGACACAGGCGGACTCGTTCTTGATGACTTCAGAACATGGGATACCGAAAAGTATAACTTCGTCAAGGAAGTCCTCTGGCAGCAGGACGGCAAGTTCGTCGGACTCGACCACCAGATCAAACTCGGCGCTAACGGCATAAACCTCACAGACGCTAAGGGTCTGTAATATTGACTATTAATTGAGGGGGACTCTTTTGGAAGAAGCAAAAAACGGAGAAGCTGATGCTTCTCCGTTTTTTCGAGAGTAACCGTGGTAACGGTTACTCTGTCCCCCTCCGAGAATATCCTTTGGATATTCTCGGAACTGTCCGCAGGACAGTTGACTCCCCTCAGAAAACTTTTATAGATTTTCGGCGGTCAGGAGAGTATCTCCCGACCGCCGAAAATATGTAAGGGTTCAAAAAAGAGAGTTTGAGAGAAAACTTTTTTCCAAGAGAATATCCACAACAACTTTTCAAGAGAAACTCCCACGATCAACAGCCAATAGCACAGACACTCAGTTCTGATAGATCATCCCCTATATAATAGTACAGAAACTCTTGTGCCGCTTCAAGCGGTGCTTTTTTATTCCCTGATCATCAGATATAAGCTACAATTTTGCATCTGCATGTAGTTTATACAACAAATACGGGCACAAGTGTAGTATAAGCTACATATCCCGCTTTAATTGTCTATTGAAAACCTCGCAATTACGTGTTATATTATAGACACAGAAAGAGATAAGACAACAAAAACAAAAAAATCATTGAAGGAGGAAAAAAACTAAAGACAGATTCTAAATCATTTATCTATATGCCTTTCCCCGGAATCTACCTTTAAGAACATAACTACTGACACCCTTCTACAAAACATCTTTTACCCATAATACTCCCCCAAAACGTTCGTATCAAATCAGATACGGACGTTTTAATTTGTCTTTTTGTGCATATTTGCCAATTTCACTATACAGCAATTGGTGATAACTGTGCAAGACTACATTTTTATAGAAATTTAGAATATCCTATTGACAAATAATATTATATGACGTATAATATGTACAGTGATAGAATATAAGACACAAAAAAATATCACAGAACAAAAAATATCACAGATAAAAAAATATTGCAGAACAAAAGAAAAGAGACAAACAAAAATGAAAACAAGAACAACAAACAAAAATCTGAGAAAGGAGTTGGAATGATGAGCTTTCCGATCAGTGCAGGTCTGCTCGACTCGATGGTACTTGCGATAGTCAGCAGCGAGGACACCTACGGTTACGAGATAACTCAGACGATGCGCAAAGCGGTGGACGTTTCGGAATCGACACTTTATCCTGTTCTGAAGCGTTTGCAGAAAAGCCAGATGCTTGAGACCTATGATAAGGAATTCATGGGGCGAAACAGAAGATACTACCACGTTACAACAAAAGGAGCTGCACAGCTAAGCGACTACCGGCAGCAGTGGGTTGAACACAAAGAAAAGGTCGACAGCATACTAATGCTGTTAGGTGGGAATAAAGAAACTGACAAAAAAAATAAAAGTGAGGAGGAACTGCTTCCACAGGAAGCATAGTGGGGACTATGAAAAGATTAGAATATATGACGATACTCAGACAGAAGCTGGTTGACGGCGGTCTGGGAAATGACGAGATAAACGATGCACTCGAGTTTTATGAGGAACTTTTCCTTGACGGCGGTTACGAGAACGAGGAAAAGACAGCTCTCAATTTAGGTGATCCTGAAAAACTTGCTCAGCAGATTCTTGCCGAGAACGGCGCAGTAGGATTTGTAAGACCCGAATACAAAATGGAGGACGCTATCAACAATCAGGGTAAGCAGACCGTTCCTCCGCCACAGCCCGATCACAACATCGCACCTGACAACAGGAACTTAGCTGCTGTAATACTTGTTATCGTTACTTCAGTTATATGGGGACCTGTTCTCATCGGTCTGCTTTCAGGAGCATTCGGACTTGCAGTAGGACTTGCAGCAGGAATATTCAGTATCGGCTGTGCAGGCATCGGACTTATAGTAATGGGCGGTGTGACCGCTTTCCAGGCGCCTCCTGTCGGCGTACTGCTGATAGGTGTGGGACTTTTCCTTATCGGACTTGGCGTACTTATCTTCATGCCTTTCTGCAAGCTCGTTATTGGACTTTTCAAGAAGTTCTTCGGCTGGCTGACAAGAAGCCTGAAAACCGTTTTCAACAACGTAACAAACAACAAGGCGGTGAACGAGAATGGCTAAATACGATGCAATGGGAGACAGAATTCACAGAAAAGCACCCGTGGCTATATGGATCATGCTTCTCGGACTTGTTGTCGGGATCGTAGGATTCATCTGGTGCATGAACACAGACCTGAAAAAATACTCAAAGACCGAGAACCTCTACACCGACCAGAATACAGACAATGTCAAAAATCTCGACTTTGAGTTTGACTGCGCAACGGTAGACATAGCACCGTCAGATGACAGACAGATACACGTTTCCATCGAAAACGCACCCGAGGGCGTATACACCTACGGTGTAAAGGACAACACCTTCTACATTCACAAAAAGAGGATTTTCAGCATCTTCAAGTTTTCAGGAATGTCTAAAATACCGTTCCTTAAAGACATCTACCCTGAAGCAAAAATAACCGTAAAACTTCCGAGCATCATTCTTGACAAAGTCGAGATAGACAGCTCTGTCAGCGAAGTCACATTCAATACACTTACCTGCGAAAAGCTTGACATCGACAACGGCATGGGCAGGATGAAGCTCATCGACTGCTCCGCTGAAAAGACGGTAATCGACAACGGTATGGGCGAGATCGAAGCACTTAACTGTGTTCTCGGCGAGACCGATATTGACAACGGCATGGGCAGTATAGATATGAAGAGCTGCGTACTGCATGATACAGACATCGACAACGGTATGGGCGAGATCGACATCGAGCTCAATGCTGACGGCGAAGATTACAGGCTCACAGGCGATGACGACGAAGTAGACGTCAAGGGCAAAACAGGCTCAAAAGGTGCAAAATATAAGATCCACGTAGACAACGGCATGGGCGATATAGACCTTAAATTCAACTGATACACAAAAAGGAGGACAACAAAATGATTATTTCAGCTATCCCAGTTCTGTTGATCCTCGGTTCATATCTTCTCAGCGAGGACAAATAAACAGAACAAAAGAAAGACAGACAAACAGACAATAGAAAGAACAGATAAAGATATACACAACAAGAAACGGAGGCACTGAAAATGACTGAGAACAAGAGACTTTTCAGATCAAGAAACAACCGCATTTTCTGCGGAGTCTGCGGCGGTATCGGTGAATACCTCGGCGTTGATGCTAACGTCATCAGGATAGCCGCAGTGCTGCTCAGCTGCACGGGCACAGGCGTGATCGCCTATATTATCGGCGCTGTCATCCTGCCCGAAAGATAACTTAACCAATTTCGACCCCACTATATAAAAAGCCCGATGCGGACCTGTCAGACCGTATCGGGCTTTCCCTTTTTGTTATTGGGGGAACTCTTTTTGATGAAGCAAAAAACGGCTTCGCCGTTTTAAAGAGTAACCGTGGTAACGGTTACTCTGTTTCCCCCGAGGATATTCTTTGAATATCCTCGCAACCGCCCGCAAGGGCGGTTACCCCCATTTCAGAAACCTTTTATAGATTTTCGGCGGCTGGGAGTTTTACTCCCGACCGCCGAAAATATGTAATAGTCCTAAAAGAGTACAGAGAGAATACTTTCCAGAAGGACTCCCCTAATATCAAAATCAAAACCACCGGTGAAACCGGTGGTTTGCACAGCCCCTAAAAGGGGCAA
>CAMZIK010000068.1 GCA_947307175.1 uncultured Clostridia bacterium | reverse complement strand
TGACCGGACCTTCGTCCAAGTCCTCTGTCATTTCTTCGGTCTGTTCGACTGTGTGGAAGCTGTCAACGCCGGGGATAAGCGAGAGCGATCTGCCGGTATCCCACTTCATCATGATCTGACCTGCGTCATCAACTCCTACGACCGTTCCAATCGTACCGCTTTCTATCGGTCTCGGATCGTCGGGCATACCATCGCAGCATAGCCTTGTTCCGGGCGGATACTGATTCCGCAACATTTCAACTTGTTTTTGTGTCATAAACATATCTCACACCTCACATACTCATATCCATTGATTCTTCTTCATCTTCGTCAAGTTCCTCGTCCTCATCGGGTTCTTCATCCTCGGTTTCTTCGGACTGCTGATTGACCTCATTGGTCTGCTGCATATCTCTGTCGAGTTCAGTCACAATAAGTCCGAGAATGAACTGTTTCTGAGTCAAACCGGGATGACGGTTCAGATAGTCCTTGATCCTGTCGAACAGTTCCTCGGGGACCTGGAATGCAAGTGTCCTGTTTGCCATATTCACACCCCCTCTCATCTGCGGTGGGTGAAGCTCACTGTCAAGGGCTCTTGACACGAAGTCCGCCATTGTTATTCCATGAGCTTCGATATATGCTCTTACTTCTGCATGCAGTTGTGCATCAACTTTGACAGTGATCCCTTTTTTCTCATTCTCCGGCATTTTCATCATCCTTTCTCAAGCAGTTTATTATCGCCCTTACGACCACATCATCGGGCGAAATGCCCTCCTGTTCAGCCTTATGAGCTATTTTGTCTGCAAGCGGCTGCGGTATATCTATCTTTTCGTACATTGTCTCACCTCACATTTGCATGTCCATTTCTTCATCTTCGGTCTCGTCCTGTTCAAGCTGATGCGACTGACAGTAGTTCTCGTAGATGATTTTTGCTTGTGGGATATACTGTGCGTATCGTGCGTAGTCATAGCCCTCGCTTTCCACAAGCAGTCCGTCACCCTTCTCATTGTCATATATGAGCAGACAATGGTACTTATCATCAGCACCGAACCACATACTGTCCTTGTTCTTTGCTATGAGATCATTGTCCTCAAGGGCGTGGGTGCGGAGATGCTCAAAATCCTTATGCGAGATACCTATTGCTTTTTCCACCACGCAAGGTCTGACCTCAAATGCAGGCTCTTTTCTTACCAAAGATGTGTTTAATATAAGCTGTTCCATACGTTTCACTCCTTACATACTCATTTCGTCCTGACCAACATCAAGTTCCTTTTCTTCGCAGATAATCGTGTCCTTTGCAAACTGCTCGGCTTCCTCTACGCTGTTTTCAAGTATCTCGTGACCGACAGCGGCAGAGAACTCATCAAACAGTTCGGTCTTTCCCTTATCCTTGAACACCTTGATGTTAAAGCCTTTGCAGACCGTTTCGTTTCCCATTGCATCACTCCTTCTGATGTCATCGGCAGGAACAATGGTTATCCAATATCCCTTGTACTTCATTTTCTCACCCCCTTCATATCCCGAAAGACATCTGAATGTCATCTTCCATATCCGGATCATCGTCCTCGTCATCGAACTGGTCTTCCATCTCGTTCAATTCAAGATGACTTTCAAGCTCACGCTGCGATGACACATCCAAGGCTCTTGACTGTGCTTCGAGCAGATAGCTCGTATCCATGCCGTTTTCGAGGTATCCCTCCCATATCGTCTGCATGTAGTAGCTTGACGGCGGATTGATCTGCCTTGTATCTTTTGTCATCAGATATGCCATACCTACGCACTTTTCGCCGTTCAGCTCAAACTCCACATTCTCTTTGAAGTAGCTATGTGGGAATCCTTCATAGTGGTCAAGTCTTGGGATATCTCTCGGATCCAGCTCCCACAGCAGAACAGGGACTTCCGCATCTTTGTTGGGGACGATATTGGCAACTCCACGAAACTCCAGTTCCCAGCCTTTCAGAATCGCAGGATCGAGTGGCTTTGAGTGCGGACACCTCAGTGCCATCTGCCACAGATTGATGTTGCTGCCGTATGCGATATACAGCAGTTTCTTGGGTTCTTTGTTATCCATATTTCCTCCTTTACATACACATTTCCATTTCTTCTGTCTCATCTTCGGTTTCATCGGGTTCTTCCGACTGAGCAGGCTCTGGTTGCCTTACAAGTTCTCTTTGAGCTTTCAGCCGTTCACGCTGTGCTATCGCATCTTCGGGGTGCCGCCAGGCGATATTGCCATCAAGATGTTTGAGCAGATGTGTTCTGCAATTCTTGAACTCGTCACCGATAAGTCCGAGATTAAGCAAGAAAACACGAAAGCTGTACCGCATATTGTCTGAATGCGATACAGCCGGTGAACAGTATTTCTTTGTAAATGCGGCATTTGAGATAGCAAGTGCGAGAACTATCTGCGCTCTCACCTCGCCTGCGTGAAGACTTGCGTTGCAGGCTCGTATCTCGAAGTGCCCGTGCTGAAAATAGCTGTGCAGGTTTAGTGCGTGGTAACGAGTCGGATTGTAGTGATTGTTCGGTGACTGATAAGTCTCCGAATACCACATCTGCTTGATCTTTTCCATATCCTTTGGCTTTCGGCGGTTGAGCTGCTCGACAAAGCTGCGGTTTATCTTTTTGCAGTAAGTTGAGCGAGCAGATGATACCTGAAGTGCATCCCAGAGGAAATCTTCCTTGCTTGACCAGATGTTCACAAGGTTTCTTATCTTTTGTGCATCAAAGTCAGAAGCGTCGATATGGACATGTGTACCGCAGTCATACTGCGGACCAGTGATAGCACCTGCACTACGCAGACCTCGTATGACCGATTGCAGAAGAGGGATATCCTCATAGTCAAGCACGGGGCTGTTCATCTCGACCTTGTACAGATCACTCGCTCTGTCGCCATTTTTCTTGTACGGATCAATACTTGCATCGGATACAATGCTCCAAGCTCTGCCGTCCTCATCATAGATCTTGTACTTATCGTAACTGCCTCCAATATGCTCAACAGAACCGCCAAGCACATCTCGTATTGCCTTTGCAGCAGAGCAGCGAGTTATTCCCGTCATCTCGATCTCGATACCGAACCGCCGATTTTTGATACCTTCAAAGTTTCCAGCCATGATTTCACCTCCTCTCATTGAATTATGGGCACAAAAAAAGCTCGTACCTATCAAAGATTTATGATACTTACTTTATGGAGAACGACGTTTATGAGAAACTATTAAATGGTTAGTTTTGTCGAAGCTTGGATATCTGTGTGAAGATGAAACTGTTAAGGTGCTTATCGCATGCGGTAATGAGGCAATGAATTATAATATCACATTTCTGCAAACAAAGAAACAAGACACAATTATGAAATCAATTTCTTATTTACAAGAAAAACAAGAAATGTCCTATTGAAGTTAAATCACATCCATCTATGGATGTATTCAGCGAAAAGTATTCTGATTGGGTTCTTTGGAAGTATCTCGTTTACACCAAGGATTCTGCAAAGCGACAGGATATAATTTGTATGCCTATATATGTGATTCCATTTGTATTCTGAAATGCATTAAACAAAGAATCAAATTTCATTAAATAAGGAAATCGAACTTTTGTCCTGATTTCCTTGCTAGTATGTATGCAATTCCCACACCTGCCTGCACCGACAAATGAGCTTTTGATCCAATAACAAACAAAGGAGCAGTAACCGTTCTGCTCCTTTTTGTTTTCTCATATATCCTGCAAGTCCGCCTGGGGAATGTCGTTTTCAATGTTGTCCCTCGCAAGGTCGTTGTCGATAGCGGGGTACGCAGACGAAATCGGCACTTCATCCGAATACAGCCTGTTGTTCCAAGCCTTTTGCTCTGCCTCGCAGATTATCGGCGGCTGCTTTTTGGGCGGCAAGACCTGAATATCGTCCTGCTTTTTGCTTCGTTTTGACATCTTTATCACCTCACAGTTATTGTGTGTAAATCAGTCAGCGTTATTCTTTTAAAACCTTAGAGAATAACTCGCAAGCCCTTGCACATAATAATCCCAAAAACACTTATGGAGGCAGATATGGGACTATTAATGACCGTGTGGACATCGGTGCTGAGCATCATCGTTCTCTTTATTCTTACAAAACTTATGGGCAACAAACAACTCTCGCAGCTGAGTATGTTTGACTATATCATCGGCATTTCTATCGGCTCAATCGCAGCCGAGTGTTCCTTTGAAAACGAGCATCCCGAGCGAATGGTGGTCGCTATGCTTATTTACGCCCTAAGTGCATATGCCGTTTCGATAATCACTGGCAAATCAACACATATGCGTAAGCTGCTTATCGGAAGACCGCTGATACTGTTTGACAACGGCAAGCTGTACCGTGAAAATCTCAAAAAGGCGCGTATCGACATCAGCGATTTTCTCACCCATTGCCGCAATCAAGGGTACTTTGACCTCTCAAAACTGCGGACAGCCGTGTTTGAGTACAACGGCTCCCTGAGCCTGCTGCCTGTTGACACCGACAGACCACTCACACCGTCAGATGTTCAGCTTGAGCCTACGCAGGAAGAGATAATGGTCAACGTTATCCTTGACGGACACATCAACGACGTAAATCTCAAAAAGGCAGGATTTGAGCGTGTCTGGCTGGAAAAACAGCTGCACAGACAAGGCTACAAAAGCGTAAAAGAGATATTCCTCGGAATGGCTGACACGGTCAAAAAGACGCTCCAGCTTTATCCTATGGACGTTAAAGAACAAAACGCCGACCCGTTTGAATGAACGCTTTTCATTTATCGGCATATTATCATCATATGGAGGTAATATGCTATGAACAAACCGGATCAGAATTGCAAATCACTTATTCCACGCTGGCCACAGGCAATAGCCAAATTGAAAGGAAGCAAGGACTATCCCGATCTGCACGGAACAGTAAGGTTCTACGTCACAAACAATGGTACTCTGGTCTACGCTGATGTGCAAGGGCTGCCGCACCCTGCTAACAAGTGCAGTCAGCAGGTTTTCGGGTTTCACATACACGGCGGGGGATCATGTTCAGGTAATGCCGACGACCCGTTTGCAGATGCGGGTACGCACTTTGATAAAAACAGCTGTCCTCACCCGTCACATTCGGGCGACCTGCCGCCGCTGTTTGGCAATAATGGGATAGCATTATCGGTTTTCCTTACCAACAATTTTTCTGTGGAAGATGTAATTGGCAAAGCGATTATAATACACGCAAGTCCCGATGACTTCACAACACAACCCAGCGGCAGCGCAGGCAAAAAGATAGCTTGTGGAATTATTAAGAGAAGTTGATATGTAATTGTTTCACCATGTATCTTGTATTGTTGAAAGGCGTGAGTTCTTCTCACGCCTTTTTAATGTGCTGATTAAGCTGAAGGCATTTATTAGTCAGATTATTACAATAATAGAGCTTATTTTTACATCATCTGATTTAATGTAATAGAATATGTTATAATATGCTTGGATTAATATACCCACTTATAGTTTCGCTTTTATAATCTTTGTATAAAAAAGAAAATGCTATGACATTTTGAGTGCGTATTGTCGTTTTTTTGTATTGAAGTTATTACATCGCAGTTTTGTGGTACATAGTATTGATAAAATGCTGGTCTGTTCCGAAAGATATCGTTTTTTGTCAATATGTATTGATTACAGTGCTATAGAGGTAATAAAAATATTGTTATAAATATTCTTAGTCTCCGTAAATATTTAGCTTGTTCCTCGGATGCTTGGACTTAATTATTTCTTTCTGCTTTGCAGATGTAACATGGGTGTAGATTTGAGTAGTCGTTATGGAGCTATGTCCGAGCAGCCTCTGAATATACCTGATATCTACATCTTCTTCCAGCAGCAGCGTAGCAAACGAATGACGGAACATATGCGGCGTTATGTGTAATGTGATACCGCATTGTTTGTAGTAGTTTCTGATCATATTTCGGACAGACTGTTCTGTGATACGATGTCCTAGTTTATTGATAAAGAAGTAATCTGTTGTTATGCGCTTTTTTTCGCTTATTGCTCGATATCGTTCAAGAATGTTTAATACGCTTTGGTTTTCAATCGGGACGACTCGTTCTTTTGATCCTTTTCCATATAGCTTGACTCTCCGGTGTACAATATCAACATCTCTTGAATGCAGAGAGCATATTTCTGCAACTCTGCCGCCGGTTGCAAAGAGAAGTTCTATAATTGCAGCATTCCGAATGGAGCAATTTATCTGATAGTCGGTTTTTGCAGTATTGATCTGTTTGTATGCAAAAGAGATTAGTCTGCCGATAGTATCAAGCGGAATGGTTTTTGGCAGCATCAAAGGCTCTTTGATCGATGTTTCAATTTTGTCGAACGGATTGGTATCAATCCTATCCTTTATCAGCAAAAAGTGGACAAAGGCTTTGAGCGTTGCGATTTTGCGTTTTACTGTCTTGGGTTTGTAGCATTTATTCAGATGCACTATGTAATCCCCGATGGACTCTCTGGTAAGTTCGTGTGAGAAAGTGCGGTATTGCGTGAGGTCTATCCTATATGCATTGATAGTTTTTTCACTAAGATTTTTGTGAAACTGGCAGTAGATTATAAAGTCATCCATAAATAGCAAGTATTCAAACATCTTTATCAACTCCGGCTTATTAAGTTTTACACTACCTAATAGGTGTGTATTATTTCATTATAGCATTTTTCAGCACAAATAGCATGAACATATTAATTTAGTTTAACTAGAGAGGTGAATTATATGAAATTCGGTTTTTTGTTTGGTGCAGGTGCCGAGGTGGGATATAACTTACCATTAGGAAGCAAATTTGCTCTTGATATATTCAGATTTGATAATTCAAAAAGTAAAGAAGAGTTTAAGGAGAGACGAGAAAAAGTCGATCCTATAACATCATATGCTAACGATTGGATGCCAAAGGATTACCGTGAGAAAAGTGTAAGTGCATTTGGCAAAAAGGTGTTTCAAAGTATAATAAAAGATACGATTGAGCATAACCGAAATAGTATTATCCTTAAGCTTAATGATTTTGATTCATTAGCCCAAAAGCATATCATTAAGATGAAGGAAGATAATAAGGATGTAGTAAGTGTTATTGAGACTACTCTTAATAAAAAAATGAAAGATATTATATTAAGTAGCAGTATAAGATATATCGGTGAGTTTCAAGATGGCGACAAATTGTTCGGCAGCAATTATTTTTCATCACTTCTATTATTGTATATGAAAAAAGACTTTTGGAGTTCGCTTATAAAAAGGAAGGAATTTGGCAACATGATTCTTTCAATTATGCAGCTGCAATTAGGTGCATTAAGCGAAAATCTAACAAAAAGAATAAATGAAGGAGTCTTTTCAAAAAAAGAGGTTGAAATAGACTTGTTTGATGATTTAGGTGATATAGTACATTTAAACTATTCTGAAACAGGTCTTATTGGTCTGGAATATCTATTGGATATGAGAGAGTCGAAAACAAATACACCAGAGGGAATAATAATACGATTTATTCAATTAATCATTGAAGATATATATGCTTCCGTGCTTGACTATAAATCACTAATTGATTCAAACTGGTATTATCTATATAATCCGCGATATGAATGGGCTAAGTTTACAAAGATATGTATTTTCTTAATGACTGTTAGAGAGTATATTTTGAGTAAAGCTTCAAATAAAATCGATAATTCAAACGGTTATTATAATGTGCTGAAAGAATCAATTGATAGCAAATTATTTGAAGTGTCAGAAATAGCTACCACAAATTACAATACCTTTATTGAAGAAATCTTGGGAGAGAATGTGACATATCTAAATGGTTCAACCGATTTGTGGTATGATCCGTACATTAACAAAATTGGCAAAGAGTCAGAAATTCTTGATGATGAAAATCATATTATAGTACCTTTGATGTTTACTCAAAGCGGTACTAAGCCTATGACGGCAATAAATATGTCTGAGAAATATGTGAAGACATATAAGAAGTGGAAAAAAGCAGATGCATTAGTTGTAGTTGGTTTTGGCTTTGGCTCTGATGATGAGCATATCAATGGAATGATACGCACAATTGTTGATGACGATGATAAGAGGTTAATTGTTATAACTCTTCAGGATCAATCTAGATCCGAAAGCGAAAAAGCAGAAGAGATCGGTAAGAAATTGAAGGTTAAGAGTAATGATAAAATACAAGTTATCTATGTTGATAATGATGGTATAAGTACGGCAGATAAGCGGATATGGTCTGAGTGCTTGGCAGAGTTGAGCCAATAAAGCATCAGTAACCGATAACTATAAATTATCATATAAAAAACATATATTATATGCAAAGGAGATTCGATTAGTGAGAATACTTGTTAACAACATAAAATGTACTAATTCCACATTATTAGTTAGACTATTGAAAAGAATTAAAAGATTCCCTATTGAGGTAATAGGAAGTGATACATCTAATCATGGAACTATAGCTTCCAGTATGCTCGTTGATACATATATTAGTGCCCCAAGCATGAACGATGAAGTAGAATATTTGTCTTTTTTAAATGAAATCAGTCAAAAATACAATATTGATTTCTTGTTTGTTTCCACTGACAAGGAGGTAAGATTTGTTGATAAATACAAGTCGAAAATAAGAATACCGTTTATTATTCCACCATCAAATACAATAACTCTTTTTCAGGATAAACTAAAGGCAAGTATTGCCATGGAAGAAATCGGAGTAAATATACCACATATCTATTCAGATCTATTTGGAAAAGAAAAAATAATATTCAGAAAAAAACATTCTGTATCAAGTGAAGGCATATATATTGTCGATCTATCAAAAGCAAATTATATTGAAAATCACTTTCAGCCAGATTGGTTTGTACAGCAATATGTATCGGGAACAACATTTGTTGTCGATGTTTTTGCGGATAATAAAGGGAATCCTAAAATTATAATACCACGAAAGTCGTTAGAAGTTCAAAAGGGATCAGCGTTTCGTAGTCAAGTAATTAAAAATGAGAAAGTGATAGAAACTTGTAAACTGATTTATTCTAGATACCTAATACCTGGTCTGTCAAATATAGAGTTTATTGAAAATGAAGAGGGACTGTATTTTATTGAAATAAATCTACGTATTGGCGGATCTGCAACTGCAGGAATAATTGCATCATTTAATTATATTGAGCAATTTCTGGAACACTTTGTGAATGGAAAACCGCTGGAAAGCCTAGATACTTATATGAAATGTATATCATGGAATTCAATAGTTAGTCGTTACTATGATGAGGTAATTTCAGAAAGATAATAGTATGTTTTTCATCCTATTCATAAATCGAATACCCAAAATGATAAGTAACAAATATGATATGGTTTCTTTAGACGTGGTTTTATATATCTAGTTTCCCATGTTATTCCGTCTATTCTTGCTTTAACATAAGAGCATTGATTCTTTAGCAAAAGAACACGGGAATAATAATATCTTGCTTTTTCTTTATATCCTGCTTTTCTCATTGTAACAAATAAGTTATAAAGTGTTGTGCATTGCAAGAATTTACTTGGTTCTAGCTCTATAAGTTCTAAAGCTTTGTTTTCAAGTAATTCCAATCGAGTAAAGGAGTCATTTTCATAACACCAAGCAAGTTTATTCTGAATAACGGACAATTTATCATATGTTGAAAAGCTATAAAGTTCAGCAATATCAAGATAATCCCATATTTCTGAGCTATGCACTCCTGACAACAAGAGATATCCTGCCCAATTATTATAAATGCATGAAAGACCATCGTTTGTTTCAGATAGCAACCGTCTAGCAGCATCAATCATTTTTATAGCCTTTTTGTGCTTTCCAATACTTGAAAGAAGTTTTGAATAAGTTATATATGATTTTCCTTCTTGAATAAAATCATGCCGTTTGTGAAAAAGGTGTATGCTTTTTTTGGCATCCTTCACAGCCTTAGAAGGTTGCTTGTAAATGTTTGTTAATCTTAAATAGTATGCATATTCTGGTAAGCTTTTAAAACCCTTAATACTGGTAAGCTCTTTATCGATTTTTTTACATTCCGTAATATTGCCATTTACAATTAAGCTGTTTAATATTAGCAATTTCAGCTTGATAATTGTTTTCTGATCCAATTCCGTGTTTATTATTGCATCATTATAAATCATAATAGCATCATCATGCCTATCTAATATTGAAAGGAATAGCACTTTATTCAAAAGTAGATTCTTAGTTTTGTAAATGTCTAAGGACTTTTCCATAAGACTTATACAGTAAAACCCTTCTTGATACAATGCGGCATTACAACATATTTGTAAAATCTTAAAGTAAGCACTTGTAAACTTATCAATGCTGTTACAAGTTGCATCAACTAGCATTTTTATGTAGTTCCATGTGTTTTCTCGAGAGATTGTTCTCATTATATTTTGTTTAAAGTCATTTAGCAAACCTTCAATATTCTCTGGAGATATATGTCCATAAATTCTCGCTAACATTTGCCAAGAAAACTGTTTAGAAACAATATGAATATCTCCTGAATAGTTTTCCTCATAAAATCTTTTTAACCGCTTATAAGTATCTTTGTTTATGGAGTTAAAATCGGCCTTATTTAAATCCCAAACATCCAAAATACTTGCATGAGATATGGATATAATATCTGAACCATTAGTTACTCTAATCATAATAGTGTTATTGAATAATAATTCAGATCGTTTTTCATTATAGTATTCTTCCGACTTGTTAGAAAAATAATTTGTCCAAATGTATTTTAAAAGGCCATCATTGATAGTTCCATTATGAGAAGCTATGATTGAAAACAAGTATTGTGCTTCTTGGCTCAAATCTTTTAAAATAGATAGTGTTGGTGTGTTAGTAACTATTATCTGTTTTTCTTTATCTTTATCATAAACCCTTGCGAAGTCAATTAAATCCCATAAGTTCCCATTCGACATCTCTTCATAATGCCTTCGCGCATCTATGTTAAAATGAATATCTGACGGGTGATCTTCTACTTGCGAATCAATAACATCAGCGATATATTCAACAGGCATTTTTTCTAATCTACATTCAAATACTTGTACTCCAGTTTTTATGATTGTGTTTTGAAAGACCTTGATATTATTTATATCATTATAGTCGGATATGGTATATTCAAAAATAAAGCCATGTTTTTTGTCTTTTGTTTCATTAATCCAATCAAGCAGATATTTCATTGACATATTATCTATGTTTTGTATGTTTTCTATAATTAACAAAATATGTGTATGATTAAGCAAAAAACGTATATAATCTGATTTTATGCTTCTAGATATAGGAGAACTGTCATTTATAATAAAATATGGATTGAATACACCTATTTTCATCAGACGTTTTGATTCAGTCTTTGCCAATCTAAATATAGCAGAAAATTTGTTGGTAATAAATGATGATTCATCTAGAAATTCACTAATCGCCATCTTTTCCAACAGTTTGTTCTTGCCAGAAACTATATACGATTCAAAGCATAATTCTTTATGTCCTAATTGTTTATAATAAGTCATCAATGTTTCAAAGGTCAAATCTAAATAATTCCCTTCTGGAACGCTACTTTCGGCATTTTTGGGTATTGGGCAGATCCTAATAGTATTCCATCCAGAAAATTGGTTTTCTCTAGCAAGTTTTTCAGTAAAAAAAGATTTACCATAACCAGTTTGTGCATAAATAGTATGTACTTGCGTACATTTAGCATTCTTTAAGCAATCAGATATTTGCTTAATATCATCTTCACGGTCAATAATCATTTTTGATTGCGTTGTATTCTCTATTATTATCATATTTACTCCTAGAAATAATTAGTTTTAGAAAGAGGAATGAAAATGGATCAAGGAATTTTGAAAGCCATAGGAAACACACCAATGGTAAGGGTTGATATTGATGGATATGCCATAATGGCAAAGATGGAAAATATGAATCCTTTTGGTAGTATGAAAGATAGAGCAGCATATTATACAATTAATAGACTTCTTGAAAACGGACAAATTAATAAGAATACTACAATGATTGAATCTTCATCAGGAAATTTTGCAATAGCCTTATCAGGAGTATGCGCTGCTTTAAATATGAAATGCATATGTGTAGTTGATAATAATCTTACTAATACAAACAGAAAAATAATCGAAAACTACGGAAGCAGTATTTTACAAGTCACTATTAAAGAGAAGAATCAATCAAATCAAGAAAAAAGGATTCAAACTGTAAAACAGTATATTGTCTCAAATGAGAATACATATTGGACTAACCAGTATAATAATAAAATGATACAGGAGTCATATGTTGCTCTTGCTGAAGAAATACTGTCTCAATATCCTCAAGTAGAAAAAATATATATACCTGTAAGTACTTGTGGAACAATAGCCGGGATCTCATCATGGATAAAGAAACAAAAATCTGATGTGAAGATAATAGCTGTAGATTCTTATGGATCACAGATATTTGGTAAACGCGTTGCAAGGAATAGATTCACTGGAATGGGTTCTCGAGTAATACCGGGAAATCTTAAAAATGCCATTATTGATAAAATTGTTAAGGTTACAGACTATGAATGCATTATTAACTGCAATTTCCTATTAAAACAAGGTATATTTGTTGGTGCGTCAAGCGGTGCTGTTATAGCAGCTATACGGAAAACCGGCGATTGTAACAAACATGTTGTGGCGATATTTCCTGATCGCGGAGATCGTTATCTAGACAATCTATATAACCAGGAGTGGATCGATAATAATCTTCACGAATTATTAGTTGAAGAACAACTTCTTGAAACTACATTACAAGAGGCACCTAAGAATTATTTTGATAATTTATAGTTATCGGTTGTTGATACAGACTAATGGTTTTATTTGCCGGAGTGCAAGAGTAACTAACATCGAGATTGAAAGCTAACCTGTTTGAACAGAGAGACATATAAATTAAGGAGCACAAATGAAGAAAACCATTTGGCAATGAGAGTGTATTATGCTGGATACCAGCGACAGCCTTCGTGGTGGATCTTCTTGCCGATGTTGCTTTACTACCACGCAAATTGAGAATTGTTGTCAATTTGACCTGAAATAAAAGCGAAAGGATGAGACGAGGGTTTGCAATATATTTCAGGTAGCTATTTATTCCGTCTATGTGGTTCTCAAATATCGTTTAGATGGGAATAACGTGGTATGATATACAAGGGATAATGGAAAAATTGTATTTGAATAAACCTAATGAAAGGAAGAAAAACTATGTCAGAAATCAATATGGCAATAATTACTACAGATCAAGCGATTTGTAAGAATATTGAATCGCTGAAAGATGGCAACAGTGGTTTATTAGCGCAAAACATTCTTTCTCATTTACGAAATTTCATAGAATATATTATACAAAAGGTTAAATGCGGAGACCATGCAGATCCTAATGATTATTCTCAAAAAAACTGGGCCAATAATTCCATAAAAAAAGACGGACAATACGAATTTTTATGGGGTTTTCACGAATTACTGCAGAAATCCACTTCTCATTACACATTGGATGAAAATGCATCTGAACGGTTATTATTAAAATACATAGATTACTTATTTGTAATAAAAAGCTTTATGCAGTATCAGTATTCAATGAATCTATTGCACAATCTTGAAAGAATAATTGTTAATGATGACCCGAACCTATTAGAATACTACAGGAGAATAGCTGAACGTATCATGTATAGTAATCCGACTGCAACCTATAGTCAATATTCGGATCGTTATTATATTATAAAACAAAAGCCGTTTTTCATTGAAGGCAGAGCTTACTATGAGATCACATATACGGCTGCTAGCGAGAATGTAAGCAAATTTGATCGTATGATTGCTTTTACCAGCCACAAAATTGTTTGTAATTATGCAGTCTCTATGGTTGTGAGATATGATACTATTATGATAGGAAAGCATATTCTACCGATTCAAATAATTGAGAATTGGTTTCCTTCAATCAGACCGTGCGAGCTAAATAATTTTGCTAGAATAATGGGTGAGGAATTATCTATTTTATCTAAGCATACTGAATACAGAGAATTGATGCAATTCCTTTTTGATTCCAAGCGGAATATATTGTCTATTGTTACATCAGAACAGAATGAGTACATAGAGATAAAAAGAAGAATTGCCACCAAAGCCAAGGCGATGAGATTTTTTTCTGTGCTAGACAAGACAAGGAATATTATTTGCAATAATAAACCTGGAGCAAATGTGCTAAGATACCTGTTGTTGAATTTGAATAACCGAGTAATAAGAGCGCAGTATGATTCCAGACCTAATAATCTGCTGAGTTATTTGCGTTTGAATAATTCTTGTATTCCTTTTGATACTATGCCATATGCGACATCGCTTGTTTCCCATAATCCGCGAATTATTGATTTAATTGATAGTATTGAGGGAGAAGGAAGGGAGCATGAATTTCTAGCTAGAACAGTAAAAATCAACACACTGAATAAAGCCAAATTATTCACATCAAAATCAGAAGTTGCAAAATTAGGCGATGTTGATGAACTAATTAATACCTTTAACTCTAAACTATACTGCAGTTCTCATCAACAAGCGAGAAAA
The DNA here is from genome assembly GCA_947307175.1 of uncultured Clostridia bacterium. Taxonomy (GTDB): domain Bacteria; phylum Bacillota; class Clostridia; order Oscillospirales; family Ruminococcaceae; genus Hominimerdicola. The sequence continues at coordinate 974 of CAMZIK010000068.1, read as the reverse complement.
ATAAAAGTTTTTGCTGATCATCTCTATATAGTACGAGATGCGGAAGATACATCTGTAATAATGGACAAGCTGTCTGAGCTTTCATGTGCAGGGGTATCCAACTATAAAGCAGATGTTGAATACTGGCTGGAGAATAATCCGGGTGAAATTGATTGTGACGAAAAGAAAGAAGCTATAAGATACATCTTTTCCAAATCTCATGTTTCATTAGTCTATGGTGCTGCCGGGACAGGAAAGACGAGATTCATCAGACACATTTCTTCATTTTATAAAAATAAGAAAAGGCTTTATCTTGCACAGACTAATCCTGCTGTTGAAAATTTGAAACGAAATATCGGAGAGGACAGCAATACCGTCTTTTCTACAATCGCAAAATATATTTATAGTAATTCATTACACTATAAATATGATTTGGTTTTTATTGATGAGTGCAGTACTGTAAACAATAATGATATGCGATGGATCTTGGATAATTCACAGTTTGATATGCTTGTATTGGTCGGTGATGAATACCAAATAGAGGCAATTGAATTTGGTAATTGGTTTGGGATAGCAAGGCATTTTGTACCAAAGACATCAGTCCTAGAATTGACTACACCTTTCAGAAATAATTCGGATCATCTCAAAATAGTCTGGGACAGAGTTCGGTTAATGACAGAAGATGTGGAAGAGGCAATGCTGAAGTATGGATATGTTAGCGATATAGATGATTCGATATTCATAAAGAACAATGACGATGAAATCATTCTTTGCTTAAACTATGATGGTTTATATGGAATAAATAATATTAATCGATTCTTACAAAGTGATAATCCAAACCCACCATTTGAATGGGGAACTAACATGTATAAGGTGGGAGATCCAATACTCTTTAATGAAATAAGAAGATTTGAACCGTATATCTATAACAATACAAAAGGAACAATTACAAAAATAGAAAGAAATTAGAATGAGATATGGTTTGAAATTGAACT
>CAMZIK010000067.1 GCA_947307175.1 uncultured Clostridia bacterium | reverse complement strand
GACTTGTCCCCAAATGGCGAAAAAGCAATAAAAGTTTTAGGAAGGGAGTTTGAGGTGATACAGAGTAACCGTTACCACGGTTACTCCCGAGAGAACGGCTTTGCCGTTCTCGACCTTTATTCAAAAGGGTTTCCCTCAATTATTCGACAGGTTTGCTGCGGTAAATTCTGATTAGTAAGCAAAAAAACAGACATACAACTGTATGCCTGTTTTTGTTTTTTTATTATGATCTTGCGTCTGCGATAAATCTCTTGAGGTCCTGTGCGTTTGAGCACTTTTCAAGAGCAACGTCCATAGAGATCGTTCTGGACTTAACGAGCTTAGCAAGCTCCTGATCCATAGTCTGCATTCCCTGAGCTTTACCAGTCTGCATAGCCGAACCGATAAGGTGTACCTTGTCGTCACGGATCATAGCCTTGATAGAGTCAGTAGCGTTAAGGATCTCACAGCAAGCTACACGGCTTGTGCCGTCGAAAGTACGGCAAAGAGTCTGAGTACAGATACCAACAAGAACCGAAGCGAGCTGGGTTCTGATCTGGTGCTGCTGGTGAGCCGGGAATACGTCGATGATACGGTCGATAGTAGAAGGAGCGTCCGTTGTATGAAGTGTACTCATAACAAGGTGTCCTGTTTCAGCTGCGGTAACAGCGGCTTCGATAGTCTCAAAGTCTCTCATTTCTCCTACGAGGATGATATCCGGGTCCTCACGGAGAGCAGCACGCAGTGAAAGCGAGAAGCTCGGAACGTCAGGACCAACTTCTCTCTGGTTTACCATACATCTCTTATGAGCGTGCATGTACTCGATAGGGTCCTCGACAGTGATTATGTGAGCTGACTTATGGATATTTACATAGTCGATCATAGCTGCAAGAGTTGTAGATTTACCGGAACCGGTAGGACCTGTTACAAGCACGAGTCCTCTTGGTCTCATAACGAACTCCGCAAGTACAGGAGGCAGGTTAAGGTCTGTAAGCGTAGGAATATCATTTCTCAGAAGACGGATAGCGATAGCCGTTGAACCTCTCTGACGGTATACGTTTACACGGTGACGGAAACCTCTTGTCGATACGAATGTAAAGTCGGTATCTATGTGATCCTTGATCTGCTGTCTCTGCTTATCATTACACATATCCTTAGTGATGTTCTGAATTTCGATCTCCGTCATATCAGGATATGAGGAAAGCTTTCTCAGGTTACCGCCCTGACGAACGATAGGAGGGATACCTACCGTAAAGTGAAGGTCCGAGCATCCCAGAGCTCTTGCCTCATCAAGAATCTTGTTAATATCAACTGCCATTGTGTTTTACCTCCAATTTATGTGATTTAAAAATTAGGATCATACTGCATATGTTACACGGACAAGTTCGTCCATAGATGTAACGCCGTTCTGTACGAGCTTGGAAACGTTGTCTCTCAGAAGCAGCGTTCCCTCTTCCTTAGCAAGCTCAGCGATCTGGTCAGCCTTAGCACCCGAAGTGATAAGAACCTGCATTCTCGGAGTAGCCAGAAGGATCTCATGGATAGCGGTACGTCCGTTATAGCCTGTGTTCTTGCACTTAGGACATCCGCCCGCATCGTATATCATTACCGAGTGGTCTATACCCATAAGCTTTTCTTCCTCAGGAGTAGACATTCTCGGTTTTTTACATTCAGGACAAAGTGTCTTGGTAAGACGCTGAGCAACGATACCGATAAGAGAAGTTGCGACCATGTAAGCCTCAACGCCCATATCAACAAGTCTTGTAACTGTTGAAGCAGCATCGTTTGTATGAAGTGTGGAAAGCACAAGGTGTCCCGTGATAGCGGCTCTTATAGCGATCTCCGCAGTCTCGGTATCACGCATTTCTCCGACCATTATGATATCCGGGTCCTGACGAAGGATAGAACGCAGGGCTGCACCGAATGTCATGCCGGCTTTTTCATTTATCTGACACTGATTGATGTTAGCAATTTTCTTTTCGACTGGGTCTTCGACAGTGATAACGTTAAGGTTAGGCTTAGCGATCTCACCAAGTGCTGCATATAGTGTCGTAGATTTACCTGAACCTGTAGGACCTGTAACCAGAACAACGCCCTGAGGCACCTTCAGGCAGGAAACGAATCTTTCGTAGTTATAGTCTGTCATACCAAGATCCTGGATCCTTCTTACCGAGCTGTCGCCGGCGAGGATACGGATAACGACCTTTTCGCCGTAAACCATAGGAAGATTAGATACACGGAGGTCAACGGTAGAGCCGTCGATCGTCTGTGACATACGACCGTCCTGAGGGATACGCTTCTCGGCGATATTCATTCCCGAGAGGATCTTAAATCTTGTAACGAGTGAAACATGAAGTGTCGGTGAAAGAGTCATCAGCTCAACAAGGTCACCGTTGATTCTGATTCTTATTCTTGTCATGTCCTTGAAAGGCTCGATATGAATATCCGTTGCGTCCTGACGGAAGGAGTTTTCAACGATAGCCGTTGCCAGCTTAACGATAGGTGCATTCTCGATTCTGCCTTCTGCAAGGTCGATATCGTCGAATACATTATCTTCGTCTTCCTTCTCTTTTGTAGCCTCATCGACCACGCTGTCAACCTGTCCTTCGGAGTAGATCTTACCGATAGCTCTGTTGATAGCCGCTTTTGTGGCAAGAACAGGGTTAACGCTGCATCCTGTGATAACTCTGAGGTCTTCAAAAACATAGAAGTTGATAGGGTCATTGGTTGCAACAGTAAGTCTCTTACCCATCTTTTCAACTGCGATAACGTTGTATTTTCTCGCAGCTGTCTCAGGGATCTTCATAACAACGTCATGTGCAAGCGGCGTGTTATCAAGGTCAATGTAAGGGATACTCAGTCTTTCAGCGAGCACCTCAGCAAACTGTACATCAGTAACATAGCCAAGTTCGATGATAACATCACCGAATATCTTGCCCTTTTGTTCTTTCTGCTTTGCCAATACCTCCTGAAGCTGAGCTTCAGTAATAAGCTTTTTTTCAACGAGGTATTGTCCGATTGGTCCATTTCTCATGCTTATTCTCCTAACTCCTCACGGTATGTGCGGTAAATTATTTATTATTTAAACTATTGTAATTTTATAAAAAATATGCTAAAATAATTTTAGTATCCTGAAAGGAGGATTCTAAATTGGATCATACACTAATCTATTACATAGTGATCTATGCATTCATCTTCATTTTCGGCGTCTGTGTTGGAAGCTTTCTCAACGTCTGCATCTACCGTCTGCCTAAAAATGAAGGACTTATCAAGAAAAATTCTCATTGTATGACCTGCGGAGAGGAGATCAAACGACGTGATCTTATCCCTATCATAAGCTGGTGCATACTAAAAGGAAAATGCCGTGCCTGCGGAGCAAAGATCTCGCCACGCTATACTGTGGTCGAAGCGCTCAATGGAGTTTTGTGGCTTGTAACAGCACTTTACTTTGACATCGTGCTTTATCCTGTGTACATAGTCCTCAGCTGCCTTATGATCTCGGCTCTGGTCGTAGTATTTTTCATGGACTGGGACACACAGCTCATAAACACCTGGGTCGTAGTATTCATCGCAGTCGTAGCTATCCTGAGGATAATCTTCTGTGACTTCCCTGAAGACCTTCCCGTAAGCTCGCACATCATCGGACTGTTTGCCGCAAGCGTACCGCTTATGCTCGTAACGCTCATCTCGCACGAAAGAGCGATGGGCTGGGGAGATGTGATCCTCATGGCAGCCGGCGGACTTTACCTTGGAGTAAAGGGTATCCTCGTAGCGCTTGCCATAGCACTCATCACAGGCTCCATCGGAGGACTGCTGCAAAAGCATTTCAGCGGAAACTCCAAATTCGCATTTGGTCCATACCTCTCGCTTGGAATACTCATAGCGCTGTTCTTCGGAACTGCGATAGGCGATTGGTATATGGATTTCACAGGTATCAACAATCTTCTTAAAGATACCTACTGATAATACAGCGCAAAAATATTCAGCCGTCCGCACCAAACGGGCGGCTAATCTTTTTTTGCTCAAAAGGTCCTCTTAACAGCTTTGTGCTGCTAAGGGGATCTTTTCAGCAAGGCTGTGCTGCTTGAACACAGCCTTGAGAATAGTATTCAGGATTATGATGTAACCTTAACATCACCTAATTTGGATGCAGCAATTGCTGCGAGCTGTTCTGCTGTTCCTGGAGCATTGAAATTTGCACTAGGATGATTTACGATCAGTGTAAATGTTGCTAATCCATTTGCCGGAACATTCAGACCAGTGGATTTGATCTTAACTTTGTTTCCGCTACTGCTTACAAATGAAATATTTGACCAGCAAGAATTATATGTCACGCCACTTGGAAGTGTGATGTCGATAGTCCAACTGGAAATATCCGAAGATGTGTTGTTTACAAGAGTAATCTCATATTTAGCACAACCCCACCAAGCATGCTGTGCAGCAAGTCCCTTTGAAGGAGATGTAAGACCTGACTTCTTCTCACCGAACTTCGGAACGAATGTTGTTTCAGCAGTGATAGGAACAGTTGTAATATCCTTGGACTCATCGCCCTGGAGGACCCACTTTTCAAACTGCTTATCTTCAGCAGGAGGATCAGGTATCTCAGTAGGAGCTGTTGCATATTTGCCCTTTATAACAGGAGTGCCGTCAACAGTCTTGGAGTCGCTGAACTTGAAGTGAACAGGATACTTATCAACGAGGTCTGCTACAAAAGTAACATCTCTGTCAACAGGGACCTGATCGAGAGTCTTGCCTGTGCCCTGCTCTACCCAGCCACCTGTCTCTTCATTGACAGCCTTCTTGTTTGAATCAAACTTTACCGGAGGACCGTTTGTAGCAGTCTTTCCAATAGGAACAGGACCTGGTGTTGTATAGGATGATCCGTCAGCCTCGATCCACGTTACCGTGTAAGGAGAAGGCTCAGGGTCCTTAACATAAACGAGTTTGAATGTTGAATCAGCAGTTACAGTGTAACCAACAGAAGTATCAACAACTGTACCGTCAGGAGCGCACCAGTAGCTTGAGCTGTAACCCGAGATAGATGGTGCAGCTGGGAATGACTTGAATACTTCACCCTTTGTGAATCCAGTGATAGGAGAAGCGACCTGAGTGTTAGCTGTCGGAGTATCAGTTACGAACTTAAGTGTGCAGCCTGTATCAGCAAGGCCTGCACTGTTTCTGCTGTAGAAAATGTAAGTGAAGTGTTCAGTAGATTTAGCGTAGTATTCAGCCTGCTGAGCTGTTGCGCCTGCAGGAGCTGAAGCAACAGGAAAGCCCTTACTTGACCAAACACCTGCAGACTGAGTAGGATTGAGTTCTTTGCCAACCTTAACAACTTCGAGATCTCTCTTGTCATGCTTATCAAGGTTGATGTTTGTGAAGCTTATAACAGCGCCTCTGTTCTTGGTCTTATCTTCTTCGTTGCCTTCATCAGATCCTCTGTCGAACTTCTTTACGAACTCATAATGACCGTTTTTCCATACAGGATAAGAAGTTTCTACGCTTACCTGAATGCTCTTGAGCGAAGTGTCATAGTAGTTCTTCTTAGCGAGTTCCTCATAGTTTTCGGAATCCTCGTCGATAACATTTGTGCCGACCTGGATATTGAACTTGAACTTATCGTAGAAATCCTCGCCCTTGACAACTGATGAGTTATTGAAGTTAAAGCCTTCCTCGTCGAGCTTGTTTATCTTGATAACACAGCCCGTAGCGCCGACCTTCTTAGCATCAGTATCATCATCAGAACCGGAATAGCCCTTTGTGCTGTATCCTCTGAAATGAGTGTTGTCGATCATTATGCAGTTAGTAAACGGGATATTGTAATCACCAACATAGCCCTTGTCAGATACCTGAGGAACAGCGATGTAATCCTGGAGAACAAGAACATTGTTAGCGTATCTCAGCTCATCGTCGATATACTCGATAAGACCCGAGCTGATAACATTAGCATCCATAGTTGCCTGAACATCGTTATGAACTTCGTTAGCAGGCTTAATGAAATTAAGTATGCAGCTGAGTATCATACCGAAGATACACATAACGACAACAAGTTCAACGAGGGTAAAACCTTTTTTATTCTTACGTTTAAAATTCATAAGATCACCCTCCTTAATCAAACGCCCATAGCTTCGAATTCAGCCTGATTCTTGATAGAGCCGTCCGGACAGATATGGAAGATAGCATATCCGGTAAGCTTGCCGTTTTTAACTTCGAGATAGTTCTCAAAGGTAGCTTCATCGAAGACATGGTCACCTGTGCCTGAATGACCCGGATCATTGATTCCGGGGTTCTGGCTCATAGTAAATACTATAGAAGAAGGAGAATCAGAAAGCTGAAGGCCTATCATAAAGCAAGCGCCGTTAGCCATAGCTCTTGTTCTCTCTCCGGGAGCAGGACCTTCATCGTTGTAGAAAGTACCGCCGCCGATAGTTGGAGTTGCGATCCAGATACCGTCGATGTCTTCACCTGAATCGTTATAGATCTTGATAATGAACTTTCCGTTTTCAGGATCAGGAGCATCAAAGAGGCTCGCATAATCCGATCTGAAGAATCTGAGTCTGTAATTAGTATCTCTGTTATCTTCGTTACGTCTCTCCGACTTATAGCCATAAGCTTCATTTTCAAGATTGATCGTGCCGAAATTAGCGCCGATCACATACTTATTGTTTGATCCGGCCATAAGTCTGCTTACCTTTACGTCACCGTCATAGGTTACATCAGTGTTGAAGTTCTCAGCGTAAGCAGCCTGAGTATACATTTCGTTGGATCTGCGGTAAGTGTCGAGGTTTTTCTTCTTAGCCTGAACAGCGATCGAAACAAACATTGCGGCGATCGCACCGAGGATACACATTGAAATGATACATTCTACGAGAGTCATACCGTTCTGGTTACGTTTAATACGTTTCATAATAACTCTCCTCTCTTATTAAGAATGGTCAAACTTATCAAGAACGAAGCCGTTCATGTAGTTATCCTTGTTAGGCTTAGCGTTGTTCAGAGCACTTGTTGCAGCAGGTCTTGTGTATACATAGTAACCTGCGTTCTCACTCTGGAATCTGCGTGCGATGAACACACCGATACCCATAACGCCTATATCCTTGGAAGAGCCTGTATAACCTGCAGAGTCACAGCAAGTAAATCCGCCGATACCCTGAGTCTTCATCAGGAATTCAGCCTGAGGAGCGTAGATGATAGCCTGGATCAGAGTATTGTTGGAGAATGTGATCTTGCTTCCTTCACCAATGAAGAAGTAGATGCTTGCAGCCTTTGTAGTGTAAACGCCCGGAAGCTTATCGTTGTTGGAAGAGTTGAATACAAAATCACTCTTCGGCTTCTGACCAACGATATTGCTAAGCTTGTAGTTGTTGTAGTAAGTTGATGGGAACATATGAACATAAGTATCAAAGTCATAAACTCTGAGAGATCTGAGTTCAATGTTCATAGGAGTTGAACCTGTGTGCTGTGAAACACCGGCTGCATTCTTTCCTGTGATCTTGAGGTTTCCGTTCTGATCCATGTCGGAAACGAAATAGCAGTTGTACTTATGGCAAGGACCGCCCTCATGATCTTCCATAGGAGAATCGTTCTTTACAACGATCTGGAACTGCTGGTCCATACCTGACTGGAGGCTCTTATCCATAAGGATAACGATATCCTTGTTAGTAACGTGGATAAGAACGTTGCCGTTGCCGTTCATGAACTCGCTGTTAGAGTTAACGTTGTCCCAGATGCAATCCTGATTGATATAGAATCTGAACTTAGCTGTTCCGCCCTGTCCGTCGCTGACCGATGTATCCTTTCTGAATGAAGGATCGGAGAACTTCTTAGCGGAGCCGGAATGAAGAGCAGTGAACTGGCTTCTGAGAGTACCGATCTTGGTATCAGTATTCTTAACGAGGTCCTCAGGCATATACTTATAGTCGTTGGACTCGCACTCCATCTTAGGAACAGCGCCTCTGCCGTTCTTATCGATGGTAACGCCCTTGTTTACGTTTGAGCAATGCAGGTTACCTGGATTGATGATGTTTCCGCCAACGTTAACAGTACCGTCAACATAAACACCCTTGTTGCAGTAAAGGTTTCCTTCAACGTTGAGATCGCCGTGGATCTTAACACTGTCAGCATTGAATATAGCGTCACCGTTGAGAGTAGCATCAGAACCGTTCTTATAAACATAGATATTGCCATACTGTTCATAAGTGTTTGCGCCCTGCTTCATAGTGCCGGCTCTTCCGGAATCGATCTTTCCTGCGTTGACCAGAGGAAGGATATACTTGTTATAGTCAGCATCCGAGCCTGCATCTACTTCGAGTCTGTGTGTAATAACGTCTATCGCATTGATCTCATTCTTACCCACATATGAATTTCTGCTGAAGTTAGCAGTACCGCCGATGTAGATGTAGTTGAATCCGTCGCCTCTTGCCATTGAAGATTCAGCCTTTATCTCGCCCCAGTAGCAGCCTGAGATCTGTACATGAGTACCTCTCTTAGGGTCAGTCTGGCTTGAAGAAAGAGTAAACTTCATCTGAGCGGTGTTAGGAACGAGGTGACCGTACATGAAGAACGAACCCTGTGGGTTTGTATCGTTCTGGAGAACGTAAACCTTGTTTCCTTCTGTGTTGAGGACAGCAGTGTCACCGATAACGCTGATGTTATCCCAAGGATCCATGCTGTCGCCGCCGATTGTCTCGATGGTGTTTGTAAACTCTACCGGCTTTTTCTTAGCCTCGATGTAGAAGTGTGCAGCTACCTGCTCGGTAACTCCGCCGTATGTTGAATAAGCGGTCGCTACCAGACCATCGCCTGATTTTTCTCTGGCGATATTGATCTTAGTTGTACCAACACCGTAGTCAGCACCTGTTGTTCCGTTGTAGGTAACATCGACAGTAGTACCGTTTCCGCCCGGAGCATCAGCAAGAGCTTCGATCGCAGCGATCTTAGCAGCCTGCTCAGTCTGAGTCGATGATGTACCAACACCCGGTCTTGCCGTTTCGAGCTCGATCTGAGTAACAATACTCTTGAGCGTCGTTGAAGCCGTCAGATAAGCCTGTTTGTGACAATAGTTGTTATTGGTCTTTTTTCTGTTGACAGAAACGTAACCAACCGTAGCAGTCATAAGTATTGACATGATGAGCAATACTGCGACAGCTGTGACCAGCACAGAACCGGACCTATTGGCGCTTCTCTTCTTAGAGTTCGGTTTCATCTTTACCACCCTTTCATAATCATTAAATCTTTTACCATTATCGTATACCATTATATAGCACGATATGGCAGACCGAGTCAAAGCTCGATCTACCAATATCTAACTATCCTTTAGAATTCAGGCTTTGTGAGCTTCTGGATAACCATCAGACTGATAGTGATAGATCCTTCGACCTCGTTAGCCTCAACACCTTCTTCTTCCTTCTTATCATCCTTCTTTTCAGGCTCAGGCTGTGATGATGATGAACTATCATCGCCTTCCTTGCCCTCTTCCTTGATTCCGTTAACGTCCTTGATCACAAGACCTGAAAGGACCATACTGCACTTAACGTTCTTTGTCAGCTCGTCGCAGAACTTCTGAACGTCCTTATAAACGCCCTTGAACTCAAGATTGATCTCATGGAAACCGATAGAGATTCCGGCATTAGGGTCAACAGTAAACACAGCACCGTCATTAGTCGTAGTTGACTGAGATGTTGGCTTGCTTGTTGTGTCAGCCTTGGATGAGCTTGCGCCTACCTTCTCATAATCAGAAACCTTGTTATCAAAGTCTGTTGACTTGAGCTTAGAAACATAGTAGAAAGGCTTGATCGTCTTCTGAGAATACTCAGTGATCTCCATGGTGGAGTTAGTGATCTTCTGCTGGTCGAGCAGCTGGTCAACTATGTCAGTAGCAGCCTGAGTCGTTTCTCTGGTATAGAAAGCCTTAGCAAGTTCTTCAGATCTTGCATATTCCTGTTCGATCCTCTGTGGGAGGTCCTTATCCTTTTCGATCTGGTCCTTCTTCTCGCTGAGAACGACCTGACGACCGTTGAGTTCATCTCTCTTTTCGCCGAGTTCCTGGAATGCAGGGATAATAAAGATCCACACACCGATGATCCAGACGGCAGCAACAAATACTATAGTAATTAATACTCTGTCTCTATGATTTAATTTCATTATATCTCACCTGTTCCCTTCAAATACAATGTAAGTTCCTTGATAACGACCTTATTAGCGTAAGGATCAGAATTGGATGTAGTGGAACTATCAGATGGAGCGCTCGAAGGCTCAATCGGATTTCCGGAAGAGTCAAGCTCTGCACCTACACCTTCGTATCCGGGGTAACCAACGTGAGCAACATACTTAGAAGCCTTGAACGCATCACAGAGGATCTTAACTTCCTTCTGAGTATCAACAGCAACTTCCTTGAGCAGGATATAACCCTTATCCTCATCATACTCAAAACCAGTATAAGTTGCCTTCTTTTCCTTCATGATCTTCTTGATCTCATCGAATTTTTCCTGGTTCAGGAAAGGCATTGTAGAGATGTTGGTCTTAGCTGCATCGGTAAGCATATTCCACTGCTGGATATATGTAAGCTTATCATGCAGAACAGCCTGTCTTGCGATCTCTTTTTCCGCCTCGACGATCTCCTGATTGGTCTTATCAATATCGTCCTGAACACCGTTTGTACTGATGTTTACGAAGATCGTAACGATAGCGATAAGAACAGCAGAAGCTGCAGCGATTATGATACCTGTGATAAACGTCTGTGAGATACCGCTTCCGGTTTTGCCCTGCATCTGGTCAACTTCGAGGAGGTTGATCCTCTCTGTCTGCTTATCTCTTCTGTAAAGAGCACCGATAGCGTTAGCAAATACAGTGAACTCAACGTTCTCATATCCTGAGATCTGAGTCGGAACGGAGAGAACAGAAGCCTTGATGTCAAGTCCGTCGAGAGCGTCAACGATCTTGATGTAGTCGTCGATCCTGCCGTACAGGATAACGTTCTCAAGTCCCGAGCCGCCTCTTGCCTTGTTGAACTGCTCCATTCTGAAGATGTTCTCGTTGAGGGCTTCCATGAGGTAGTCCTCGCTCTCGTAGTCATCAGGAGAGATAGGAACGTATCTTGCGAAAGCCATCTGACCGTTCTCGAACAGTGTAAGTCCGAGGAAGTTCTCATCGAGCTGGCAAACGAGAAGAGGCATTCTGTTGAGATTGCTCTTGTCAGCAAGCACGATTCTTGAGATCGAGTTACATCCGATGTTAACGGATTTAAGTGAGATGCCCAGAACGCCGAACAGCTTTCTGAAGCTGTCAACTATCGAGCTTGGGCAGGCGGTAGCGAGTACCTTAACAGCACCCGGGTTATCCGCACCTGCTTCACCTACTATAGAATAGGAGATCGAATAGTCGTCCGAAAGACCCATTTCCTGAGCCATCTGGTTCTGTACCATCGTAAGGAACTCAGAGCCCTTACCCTTTGGAACGATAAGCTCTTTGAAAACGATATTGCTTGAGGAGAATGTAACGATAGCTTCCTTGTCGGTCATCATCTCGTTCTTGAGCTGAGCGGAGATGATCTCATTAAGACCTGAAAGATTGATTACTTCTCCGTTGAGGATCATATCCTCCGGAACGTCGATCGTCAGTGATTTGTCGATCTTGATCCTGTTGGCGGTATTGTCGCCCTTAACTACATTTATTTGTCTATCTGAAAAATCAAAAGACAGCATTTATACTTTCACCTCTTATTATTATTCAGTGTACTCCCACTGTTTTTTCTTCATTAGTTTTCGAGACCTTCCAAGCTGCCGTAGAGCAACGGGAACACACCTGCAAGGCAAAGACCTATTGCAAGACCCATGAATACGATGAGCAAAGGCTCCATAAGTCCGACAAGTCTCGTAACGGCTGCGTCTGCTTCTTCCTCGTAGTAGTCAGCAGCCTTTTCAAGGATCTCGTCAAGCGCACCGGACTCTTCACCGACGTAGATGATCGAGGTGAACATACCCTCGAATATCTCTGTCTTAGCGAGTGCCTGTGACATAGGAGAACCCTGCTTAACGTCGTCAACGACCTGTATGAACATCTTATCAACATAAGCGTTTCCAAGGATCCTTGAAGATCTCTGGAGACAGTCGATCATCGGGATACCGCTTGAGTAAAGTGACGAAAGAGTTCTTGCGAACTTACCTTCATATATCTTTACTATCAGTTTTCCGACAGCCGGCATCTTTATCTTGAAATAGTCAAACTTCAGTCTGACGGATTCAACTTTAAGTGCATAGATCCAGCCGAAAATAATAACGAACAAACCTATGAGCAATACATACCATTTTGCTTTCAGGAAGTCACTGAATGCGAACAAGGCTTTTGAAAGCGCCGGCATCTTTTCTTCGTCCATCAGTCCTGCGAATATAGGCATGATAAAAGTAAACATACCGATTACCATCGCAACGCACAGGATACCCAGGATTATAGGGTAAGTCATAGCACTCTTGACCTTGTTGTTCAGCTTGTTTGAGTTTGCGTAGTAGTCACTCAGACGCTGCATCGTAACGTCAAGGTTACCTGCCGTTTCACCTGCGTCTATCATTGAGATCATGAAGTCAGGGAAACAACCTTTTTTCTCTTCGAGTGCAGTCGTAAAGCTCGCACCCTTCTGAACCTCGTCGTAAACGTCCTGCCATACAGCTTTTGAACGGGGCTTCTCATCTTCTCTGTAAAGAATGTTGAGCGCCTTAACGATCGTAAGACCGGATGTGATCATCGCCGCAAGCTGTCTGCAGGCAAATGCAAGTTCCTTCGTCTTGAACTTGTACGCCGATTTCTTCGATCCACCAAGCGCCTCGGAATAACTTACAAGATAAAGACCTTGTTCATAGACTTTGTCCATGACTTCCTGCGGAGTCTCAGCCTCGTAGGTTCCTTTTATGGTCTTACCCGAAGTGTCCTTGGCAACATAGGTATAAGTTTTCATTTTCTAAGATACACCTCCACCATTAATGCAACTTGTATTTATCTGCATTATAAGCACAATACACACATTATGCATTTTATACATTATAACATCTTTTTCGCTTTTAAGCAAGGGTATTTTACCACTTTTAAGTCTAATTTTACGACGAAATACTATACCCTTTTTTATTCATTTTATACAAATAAGATAGTTAAATTAACTTATTAACACAATCATAGCCAAATTATTGCCAAACCAATAAGTAATTATGTCCATTTTTCACAAAACCCATATCAAAAACAGACATTTTGTTAACTGTCAATAACCAAGCGGCTGAGCCACGAGTATGACTTTGTATCTGTCCTTGTGCCTCTGGAAACCTGACACAAGATAGCTGCAGCATATCCTTTTTTCGTTCTTACAGCCGCTGCCGGCATCGCCGCCCGACTTGCAGCTGATGCACTCTCCTGTCTTGGCGCAAGGCGTATCAAGTTCCAGTCTTACGGTGTTTTTCGGCGCAGCCGTATGCTTTACTCTCGCAACCGCTTCGTCAAGGTCTTTAACGATCTTGTTGCACCCGACAATGAAAATGACCGACTTCGGACCGTAAGCTATCGCAGCCACACGGTTCGAGTTTCCGTCAACGTTGTAAAGCTCGCCGTTCATAGTCACGGCATTAGCAGAGGTCAGATATGTATCGCAGCAGAACGCCTTGCGGTAAATCTCCTCTGTTTCCTCTCTTGTTTCGCACTTTGACCTGTCAAGGAAGTTGTAAGCGCCGCTTTTCATCAGATCCATCACGCCGCTTTGTGCAAGACTCACCGAGCCTCCGCAGCTGATAGTCTCGCCCTCAGCCATAAGGTCCTTGACCAGATTCACAGCCTGGCGGCAGTTCTGCGCAACAAAAGCCTGCATATTGTTCTTTCTCAGCGCCTCTGCGGTCTTATTCAGCATTTCCAGCATTTCTTCATTTTCCTGCATAGTCTTACCTCCGTTTTCAGTTATCAGTCAGCCCGCCCTGAAAAAGCCGTTCAACAAGCTCTTTTAGCCCTTTGTTTTCGCCCTTTTCAAGCATCGGATCATCATCAGTTATCCTCTTAGCCGTCACCTGTGCAAGCTTCAGAACGTCCATATCTTCCGACATATCCGCAATTTTCAGCTTCGGCAGTCCGTGCTGCCTGTCCCCGAAAAAGTCTCCCGGACCTCTGAGCTTCAGATCCTCCTCGGAGATCTTGAACCCGTCCGTCGTCGATGACAGTATTTTAAGCCGTTTCTTCGTCGTTTCATTGACATTGTCCGTGATGAGTATGCAGTCGGACTTGTATTCTCCCCTGCCTACTCTGCCTCTAAGCTGATGCAGCTGTGAAAGCCCGAACCTGTCAGCATTCTCTATCACCATCACCGTCGCATTCGGAACGTCAACACCGACCTCCACGACCGTCGTTGAAACCAGCACATCTATCCTGTGCGCCTTGAAATCAGCCATTATCTTTTCTTTTTTGTCGCTTGCGAGCTTTCCGTGCAGAAGACCCACCCGCCAGTCAGCAAAAACGCCTTTCTGCAGCGTATCAGCGTAGCTTTTAACGTCCTTCAGCTCCGCATCGCTCTCCTCTATCATCGGGCAGACCACATAGCCCTGTCTGCCTTGTTCAAGGTGCTTTCTGACATAATTGAAGGCTCTCTCCCTGAGTTTTCCCGTAACAGCATATGTATCAACGGGTTTCCTGCCCTTTGGCAGCTCATCGAGCACCGAAATATCAAGGTCGCCGTATATCATCATCGCCAGCGTCCTCGGTATCGGCGTAGCGCTCATTACCAGCTTGTGCGCAGCATTTCCCTTCTGCGCAAGCGTTGCCCTCTGCTTAACGCCGAACCTGTGCTGTTCGTCGGTCATAACAAGCGCAAGGTCCCTGAACACCGTAGATTCCTGCACAAGAGCGTGCGTCCCGACAACAACGTCATATTCGCCGTTTTCAATGCCGTTTCTGACCGCCTGTTTGTTTTTGGCCGTCATCGATCCCGTCAGAAGCGCGATCTTCACTCCCAGCGGTTCAAGGAAGCCTTTGAGCGTCTCAAAGTGCTGCACCGCAAGCACCTCTGTCGGCGCCATAAGAGCGCTCTGAAAGCCGTTTTTATAAACAAAGTAAGACGCTGCCGCCGCAACTGCGGTCTTTCCCGAACCGACGTCGCCTTGTACGAGCCTGTTCATCGGAAACTTTCCGCACATATCCCTCATGCAGTCCTGCGCAGCACTTTTCTGACAGCCCGTAAGCTCAAACGGCAGGCTGTCGTAAAACTCCGACATATCGATCGTTTTGAGAGTGTAACCCGTCAGTTCCCTGCTTCTGCTCCTCATCAGCGACATCGCCAGCTGCAAAACCAGCAGCTCGTCGAAAACCAGCCTGTTTTTAGCGAGCCTGAAACTGTGAGCGTCTTTCGGAAAGTGAATATTCGTCAGCGCGAACTCCTCTGAGCAAAGCCCGTTCTCAGCCGTTATCTTCTTTGGCACAGGCTCAAAAATGTACTGCCTGCAGCTTGCCAGCGCATTTCGCACAGTCTGCCTGAACATATTCTGCGTCAGACCCTCAGTCAGCCTGTAGATCGGCTGTATCACCTCTGCGGTACTTGCAGAGAAGATCAGAGGCGAACTCATTTCTTTCCGCAGATAAGTCCCCGTCACCTTCCCGATGAAGTAGTATTCGCAGTCACATTTGAGCTGCGCAAAGGAAAAGCCGCTGTTATATATCACGATAGTAATATCCGCCGTGCCGTCAGTCGCCACCGCCTTGAAAACGCTCAAATCTTTCCTGATACGTGCCTCAGCCATTTTCTTCACGATAACAGCTTTAATAACAGTCTGTTCGTTGATCGC
>CAMZIK010000066.1 GCA_947307175.1 uncultured Clostridia bacterium | reverse complement strand
AAGACCGTTTTGCTCGCAGAACTCATCGACCTGTCCTCTGAGGTGCGAGGTGTCCTGACTGATATACGAAATTATAAGCCCCGAAGCAGTCTCCAGCGTGCCCTGTATCTCAGGCGCAGCCTCCTGCCTGTATCCACCCCTTTGCAGTATCGCTTTGATAAGGCTCGACTTTCCGCAGCCGTTCTCTCCGTGCAGAGCGATGCGGTCGCCTCTTTTTATCTCCATGCTCAGCCCGTCGATAACAAACCTGTCCGACCCATTGTAGCCAAGCCTCAGCTCCTTTGCACTCACCAGAACTTTTTTGTGATGCGAAAGGGGAGCAAGCTTCAGATCGCACTGCTTCTCAAGATCCTCCAGCAAACCTTCCTTCTGCTCTATCTCCCTGTCGATGCGCTTTTCCATCTGCTTTACATGGCTCTGCATCTTCTTTGTCTTAGCGCCGATGAACGAGCGTGCGCTTATGCACCTGTCATGCTCTTTCACAGGGTCATACCCTATCTTTGAGCGTTCGCTCTTGTCTGCCCATTCAGCCGTCCGCCTTGCCGCCTGCCGCAGTTTTTTTATCTCCTTGCGGTGCTTTTCGTTCTCCGCAAGCGCAAAGCTGTCCCTGCGCTGCTTGTTCTCCCACCAGCTAGAAAAGTTACCGCTTTGTACTTCTATGCTCCTGCGGTTGAGTACAAGCACATGATCGCTGCACTCATCTAGCAAGACCCTGTCGTGCGAAACAAGGATATAGCTCTTTTTCGACCGCAGATATTCACGCACCTTTCTTCTTGCCTCACCGTCAAGATGATTTGTCGGCTCGTCTATCAGCAGAAATTCGTTCTCTCCCGAAAACAGTATCGCTAAAAGCACCTTCGTGCGCTCACCGGGGCTTAACGTCTCAAACGGACGGAAAAGTATCTCAGCGCTTTCGTCAAGCTCATCAAGCTCACAGATGACTCTCCAGCTCTTACAGCCTGGCTTTATCTGTTCAAGCAGTTCCGCCGCAGTCAGCTTCATCTGCTGCCTTGTTATCTCATAAGGAAAGTATTCAAATTTCGTGCTTGCGCTTATCGAGCCTCTGTAAGCGTACTGACCCAGCAGAAGCTTTAAAAAGGTGGTCTTTCCCTTGCCGTTGCGCCCTATGAAACCCAGTCTCCAGTCGGTGTCTATGCAAAACGAAACGTCCTCAAAAATATTATCAAAACTACCCTCATAACCGAAAGTGAGGGAGTTAACACTTATCTGTGACATAAAAGCATTCCTCCTTTTGTCCGAAAGCAGCAATAAAAAAAGCTGCCCGTTGCTGAGCAGTCGATATGTCCGTATGACCTCAGTGGGAGAAATGGCAAAAAGCCGCAAAAACAAAATTGCACAAAAAAGAGAGGTCACAGGAACATGATCCACTTTTGGCAACATGAAAATACAGTATAGGCTCAACCACCCATACCAGAGTATCTATACGTTCATGTTTTCAAAAGCAGGTCATCTTCTCATCCTGACACCTCACAGTTCTTTTTTGCGGTATTTCGCTAAACGCAGTATAACACAGCATATTTGTTTTGTCAAGTCTTTTTTTCAGCGCCATCAGCCCAGTATGCTTTCTGTCTTTTTGTCAAACACCTGTGCAATACTCATAACCTTATCCGCCGAAGCATCGTATACCGCAATGATCTCAGGGTCTGCATCTTTTTCTATAAGCCTGCCGCTTTTATCTATCTCTATCCCCAGCTGCTCCGAACACTGTATCGACCCTTTACTGTGTTGCTCATAGCTGCTCGTTTCAAATTCAGCAAAATACCTGTCCGGCAGGATAGCTCTTGGATATTTTATGACCGACAGCTTGTACCACTTGCCGTTATGATATACCTTTTCATTGCTCTTAAAGGTTATTTCTCCGTTGAAGTAGCCGTCTTTCGGCAGCTTGACGTTAATACTCTCCGTGTCCGAAATTGCAGCGGTGTTGTAGCTGCAATGATAGCCGTTTTCGATGGTTTCCAGTCTGCCTGAGCTTTCATATGCCCCGAAATTGCTGTTTTTGTAGCAAAGCCAAAGCACCCTGCTGCCTGCGAAGAAAAGTATCAATGCTGAAAGCAGGATCAGAAAGACTAAACAAACCCTTGAAAGTCTGCGCTTTTTTTGTGCGGTCATATTTATCACCTCTTAATAATATAAACGTATCTCTCTGCTGAAAAGTGACAAGTATTAAAAATTTTTATTCAAACACTTGACAAAAATCCGATGCAGTGCTATAATGTGAAACGATATAAACCGTTGAAGCGGAGATAACGGTGATGATGCTTCCACAGAGAGCTTGGGGAAAGGTGAGAGCCGAGCGAAAAACAAGTCATCAAATGGACCGCCGAGGGCGCAGTCAAAAGAGGTGTGATAGCCTCCGAGTATTCTGCGACGTGCTGGCATACGTCAGTTGCCGGGGATATGATAGTATCCTGCTGAGTGCGCAGCAATAGCTGCGAATCAAGGTGGCACCACGGATAAAGATTTATTCGTCCTTGACATAGCCTTAAAAGGCTTTGTTGAGGGCGTTTTTGTTTGTAAAAATACGGAGGTGCTGTATGAAATTTTATCCGGGAGTTGAAACTGCAAGAGAGTACGCAAAACAGGGAAAGTATGATATAATGCCGATAAGCTGCGAGCTGCTCTCAGACATCTGTACACCGATCGAAGCGGTGAAGATACTTAAAAATGTGTCCGACCATTGCTATCTTCTCGAATCAGCAGAGGACAGGGAGAAATGGGGACGCTGGTCGTTCATGGGTTATGACCCTGCGCTTTGCCTTACCTGTTCGGACGATTCGCTGATAATAGGCGATAAACAGATAAAAACCAGCGACCCGACCGATGAGATAAGACGGCTGCTCTCAAACTACCGCAGCCCGAAAATAGAAGGTCTCCCGCCGTTCACAGGCGGACTTGTCGGCTATTTCTCCTATGACTTCATCGGCTATTCCGAGCCTTCCGTAAGGCTCCCCGTTGACGACAGCGAGCATTTCAAGAATGCCGACCTGATGCTGTTCGATAAGGTCATCGCCTTTGATAATTACCACGGCAGACTTGTACTGATAGCCAATATAAAACTTGACAATGTAGACGAAAGCTATAAAAAAGCCTGCGCCGACCTCGAGCAGATGGCTAAGCTCCTCAGAGACGGCGACCGCACCGCAGAAAAGGGCGGAAAGCTCAAAAGCGAGCTGACGGAGCTGTTTTCACAGCAGCAGTTCTGCGATATGGTCGAAAAGGCAAAGCAGCATATCATCGACGGAGACATCTTCCAGATCGTGCTTTCAAACCGCCTTTGCGCCGAGTATGAAGGCAGCCTGCTCAATACCTACCGTATCCTCAGAACAACAAACCCGTCACCGTATATGTTCTATTTTTCAGGAACAGATGTCGAGATAGCAGGCGCTTCTCCCGAAACTCTCGTAAAACTTGAAGACGGCGTTCTGCATACCTTCCCACTTGCAGGCACAAGACCAAGAGGCAAGACCGACGAGCAGGATCTTGCCCTTGAAAAAGAGCTTCTTGCAGACGAAAAAGAGCTTGCCGAGCATAATATGCTTGTAGACCTCGGAAGAAACGATCTTGGCAGGATAAGCAATTTCGGAACTGTCAGCGTTGAAAAGTATATGTGCATCGAAAGATTCTCCCATGTAATGCACATCGGCTCAACAGTCAGAGGCGAGATAAGAGACGACTGCGATGCGCTCGATGCCGTGAAGGCAGTCCTCCCCGCAGGAACACTTTCAGGCGCACCAAAGATAAGAGCCTGCCAGCTCATCGCCGAGCTTGAAGACAATAAGCGTGGGCTTTACGGCGGAGCGATAGGTTATATCGACTTCACAGGCAACCTCGATACCTGCATAGCTATCCGTTCAGCCTTCAAGAAAAACGGAAAAGTCTTTATCCGAAGCGGAGCAGGCATCGTTGCCGATTCAGTTCCCGTAAATGAGTACCGTGAGAGCATCAATAAGGCGGCAGCCGTCGTCGAAGCTCTCAAAGCAGCAGAGGAGGTCGAATAATGATACTTCTTATAGATAACTACGACAGCTTTTCATATAATCTCTACCAGCTGGTAGGCGAGCTTGATCCCGACATCAAGGTCATAAGGAACGACGAAATGACCGCAGAGCAGATAAAAGAGCTTGCACCGAAAAAGATAATCCTTTCGCCAGGTCCAGGAAGACCGGAGGACGCAGGCATGACCGTAGAGGTCGCAAAGACAATTTCAAAGCAGATACCAACCCTTGGCGTCTGCCTCGGACATCAGGCTATCTGTCAGGCTTACGGCGCTCAGGTAGTCCACGCCAAAAAGCTTATGCACGGCAAGCAAAGCACGGTAACTCTTGATAATGAAAGCGCACTTTTCAAGGACTTGCCGAAGCAGACCGAAGTTGCAAGGTATCATTCCCTTGCAGCCAAAGACCTGCCCGATGAGCTGATAGTCACCGCGCAGACCGATGACGGCGAAGTAATGGCGGTGCAGCATAAGCAGTACCCTATCTACGGAGTCCAGTTCCACCCCGAGTCGATACTCACACCGCTTGGGAAACAAATGCTGAAAAACTTTATTGAAATATGACAGGAGGAAACCACAATGATCGAAAAGGCAATAGTAAAAATAGTTGATAAGCAGGACCTCACCTATGACGAGGCATATGAGGTAATAAGCGAGATAATGGCAGGAAAGACCAGCGCTACCCAGAACGCAGCTTTCCTTGCAGCACTCTCCACCAAATCCACCAAGGCAGAAACGATCGACGAGATCGCAGGCTGTGCCGCAGCTATGCGTGATGCCGCAATCAAGTTTGAAAATGATGACGACCTGCTTGAGATAGTCGGCACAGGCGGAGATAACGCCCACAGCTTCAATATCTCAACTACCTCCGCAATGGTAGTCGCATCAGCAGGCGTAAAGGTATCCAAGCACGGCAACCGTGCCGCTTCCTCTCTCAGCGGAACAGCAGACTGCCTCGAAGCTCTCGGCGTTAATATCCAGCAGGATATTGACAAGTGCCGTGAAATGCTCGATGAAACAAACTTCTGCTTCTTCTTCGCACAGAAATACCACACCTCAATGAAGTATGTCGGACCTATCAGAAAAGAGCTTGGCATCAGAACAGTTTTCAATATCCTCGGACCTCTCACCAACCCCGCAAGCCCCAAGCGCTTCCTGCTCGGCGTTTACGACCGTTCACTCGTTGAGCCTCTCGCTCAGGTGCTTATGAGCCTCGGCGTAAAGCGTGGAATGGTAGTTTTCGGAACAGAAAAGCTCGATGAGATTTCCATAGCAGCTCCGACCCATATCTGCGAGTTCAAGGACGGATGGTTCAAGAGCTACGATGTGCAGCCGTCACAGTTCGGTCTTGCAGGCGGCACTCATGAGGACATCAAGGGCGGTACACCGCAAGAGAACGCAGAGATAACCCGCCGCATACTTTTAGGTGAAGAAAAGGGCGCAAAGAGAGACGCAGTCCTGCTCAATGCAGGCGCAGCACTCTGCGTTGCAGAGAAAGCAGACACCTTCGCAGACGGCGTAAAGCTCGCAGCCGAGCTTATCGACAGCGGCAAGGCTTACGAAACTCTGCAAAAGGTCATCGAAGTTTCAAACAGATAAGGAGCAAAAATGACTATACTTGATACGCTGGCTCAGAGCGCTTCGGAGCGTACAGAGGCAGCAAAGAAAATTATAAGTGCAGATGAAATGAAAGCCCGTGCGCTTTCACAGCCAAAGGGCAGCTTTGAGTTTGAAGCAGCTCTTGGCACAGGCGGAATATCCTTTATCTGCGAGTGCAAAAAAGCAAGCCCGTCAAAAGGCATCATCGCAGAGCATTTCCCGTACCTTGACATCGCAAAGCAGTACGAAAAAGCAGGCGCAGACTGCATCTCCGTGCTGACCGAACCGACGAAGTTCCTCGGCAGCAATGACTATTTGAAGCAGATAGCTTCCGCCGTAAGCATACCCTGCCTGCGCAAGGATTTCACAGTAGACGAGTATATGATATACGAAGCAAAGCTTCTCGGCGCAAAGGCAGTGCTGCTCATCTGCTCCATACTTTCACAGCAGCAGCTTGAGAATTATCTGAGCATTTGTAACGACCTCGGTCTTTCTGCTCTCGTTGAAGCGCACGATAAGGACGAGGTGAATGCAGCCGTGTCTGCGGGCGCAAGGATAATAGGCGTCAACAACCGAAACCTTGCAGATTTCTCTGTCGATACCGATAACAGCCGCAGACTCAGGGAGCTTGTACCGAACGATGTGCTGTTTGTCTCCGAAAGCGGAGTAAAAGACCGCAGCGACATCGTAAAGCTCGAAGAAGCAGGCGCAGATGCCGTGCTTATCGGCGAAGCCCTGATGAGAGCGCAGAGCATTTCAGCCAAGCTTGCAGAACTGAGAGGCGTACAATGACAAAGATAAAACTCTGCGGAATGATGGATCCTCCCGATGTCATCGCAGCAGCCGAGCTTAAAGCCGATTATGTCGGATTCATTCTCTCAGACGGTTTCAGGCGCTCGCTTGGTCTGGGAACTTTCTGTGAGCTGGCAAGCTATCTCGACGACTACAAAACAGATGCAAAAAAAGTCGGCGTGTTCGTCAATGAACCGATAGAAAATATAATGGAATATTACGCCGAGCCGCTCGACCTCATACAGCTCCACGGAAACGAGGACGACCGCTATATCCGTGAGATTCGGAAGCAGTCAGGAAAGCCCGTGATAAAGGCTTTCAAGATACAGACCGAATACGATGTGATGTGCGCACAGAAAAGCGCTGCTGACCTTGTCCTGCTCGATTCTGGCACAGGCACGGGAAAGACCTTTGACCACTCTCTCCTAAAGAATATCGACCGACCCTACTTCTTAGCAGGCGGTCTTACAGCGGAAAACGTCGGCGAAGCCATAGAAAAGCTTCACCCGTTCGCAGTTGATGCAAGCAGCTGTCTTGAAATCGACGGCAAAAAGGATAAAACTAAAATGGCGGAGTTCGTTTGCGCCGTCAGAAGAAAGGAAAGATAGATATGATAAACAAAAAGGGACGCTTCGGCAGACACGGCGGACAGTTTATCCCCGAAACGCTGATGAATGCCGTTATCGAGCTTGAAAAAGCTTACGACCATTATAAAGATGACCCCGAATTCAATAAGGAACTTAACGACCTGCTTGCAAATTATGCTGGCAGACCGTCTCTGCTTTACTATGCCGATAAGCTGACAAAAACTCTCGGCGGCGCAAAGATATACCTCAAGCGTGAGGATCTCAACCATACAGGTTCGCATAAGATAAACAACGTTCTCGGTCAGGCTCTTTTAGCAAAGAAAATGGGCAAGACCAGACTTATCGCCGAAACAGGCGCAGGTCAGCACGGAGTTGCAACTGCGACCGCAGCAGCGCTTCTGGGCATGGAGTGCGTAGTATTCATGGGCGAGGAGGACACCAAGCGTCAGGCACTCAATGTTTACCGTATGCGCCTTCTCGGTGCGACCGTTATACCCGTGACCAGCGGTACAGCTACCCTCAAGGATGCAGTCTCCGAAGCTATGCGTGAGTGGACGAGCAGGATAGACGATACCCATTATTGCCTCGGCTCTGTAATGGGTCCTCATCCTTTCCCGACTATCGTTCGTGATTTCCAGGCAGTCATTTCTAAAGAAGCCAGAGAGCAGATCCTTGAGCTTGAAGGCAGACTTCCCGATGCAGTCGTAGCCTGCGTCGGCGGCGGCTCAAATGCGATAGGCAGCTTCTACAATTTTATCAATGACGAAGAAGTTCGTCTTGTCGGCTGTGAAGCCGCAGGCAGAGGCATCGACACCTTTGAGACTGCAGCGACAATAAACACAGGCAGCCTCGGTATCTTCCACGGAATGAAGTCTTATTTCTGTCAGGACGATTACGGTCAGATAGCTCCCGTTTATTCTATCTCCGCAGGTCTTGACTATCCCGGCGTAGGACCTGAGCATGCTTACCTGCACGACATCGGCAGAGCAGAGTATGTTCCCGTTACCGACGACGAAGCAGTCGAAGCTTTCGAGTTCCTTTCACGTACCGAGGGAATAATCCCTGCCATTGAGTCAGCTCATGCAGTAGCTTACGCAATGAAGCTTGCTGTCGAGCTTGGAAAGGACAAAATAATAATCGTAACTATCTCAGGCAGAGGAGATAAGGACTGTGCAGCTATCGCACGTTACAGAGGGGAGAATATATATGAGTAATATAGCAAAGGCATTTGCAGGCGGCAAGGCGTTTATCCCGTTCATAACCTGCGGTGATCCAGACCTTGAAACCACAGGAAAACTCGTCAGAGAAATGGCCGCAAACGGCGCAGACCTTATCGAGCTTGGAATACCTTTTTCAGACCCCACCGCAGAAGGTCCCGTTATCCAGGGCGCAAATATCCGTGCGCTTTCAGGCGGTATAACTACCGATAAAATCTTTGAATTTGTAGAAGAACTTCGCAAAGACGTAACCGTTCCAATGGTGTTCATGACCTACGCAAACGTCGTATTTTCGTACAATGCCGAAAGGTTTATCAGCACCTGTCAGCGCATCGGCATCGACGGTTTGATCCTTCCCGACCTTCCGTTCGAGGAGAAAAACGAGTTTCTGCCTGTCTGCCGTAAGTACGGCGTTGACCTTATCTCGCTCATCGCTCCGACCTCCGCAGACCGTATCGCAATGATAGCCAAGGAAGCAGACGGATTCATCTACATCGTCTCATCTCTCGGCGTAACAGGCGTCCGTTCAAAGATAACCACCGACATCTCAAAGCTTGTCAGCGTTATCCGTGAAAATACCGATATTCCCTGCGCAGTCGGCTTCGGTATCTCAACTCCCGAACAGGCAAAGGAAATGTCACAGTATGCAGACGGCGTCATCGTCGGCTCTGCAATAGTCAAGCAGATCGCCGAATATGGTAAGGATTCTCCCGCTACCGTCGGCAGCTATGTCAAGAAAATGAAAGACGCGATCAGAAGTTGATACCGAGTATTGTTGGGGGAAAACTCTTTTTGAGAAGAGTTTTTCCCCAAACCCCTTTTCAGAAACCTTTTATAGATTTTTAGCGGTCAGGAGTTTTACTCCTGACCGCTAAAAATATGTAAGAGTCCTAAAGAGAGTTCAGGAAAGAATTCTTTTCAAGAGGGCTATCCTCAGCAACACCTAATATAACTCCCAAAACCAAACCTAAGCCCAGCGCCGCAAGCCACAACCTCTGACCCCAAATCCAACCCCAAGCTCCACAGCCGCAAACCTGACCCCAAATCCAACCCCAAGCGCCGCAATCCCAGACCGCCAACTTGCCTAAAACTCCGCCACCCGAACTATGCACTCCGCCGAAATTCCGCCCACTCCCTTGACAAAATCGAACATATGTGCTAAACTGTATCTAATCAGAACATACGTTCCGTGCAGACAGTTCGTCCTGCGGCAAGACTTCGGGTGAAAGCGTTAAGAACGTTCGCTTTCATAAACAGCCCCAAGCCGTGAAAAGCCGAAAAACAGGGCGTTCGGGTCGGACAAGTGCATTGAAAGGAATTCACTACAGGGCTTCACCTTCAAAAATAAAGTAAGTCCGGGCTGCCGAAAGCTGTACTCTGAGCATCGCATTTCCCCCGTTCTGATTTACCAAGCCGTTGTACAGTCTCCAACAGCGGTCAGTTTCGGTCAGCCGGGCACACGCAGAGCCCGATAACTCAAGGTCGTTATCTTAAAGGCGGCGATCGGGTGTGTCGGAGAAACTTGATAATTGAATAAAAATGCGGCTGGATTTTTTTAACCTCTACAAAAGCAGATAGCCAAGCCCCAAAAGCAGCTTGACATCAGCGCCCTGCTTGTAAAGTATGTAGATGAGCATACCGATGAGGGCTTTTTCCTCATCTATCGGTATGCCTGCCACATCGAACAGTTTTCCGCCTGAGTTTTTTGTCCCAAGCAGCGAGCCGAGCAAAGAGTCTATGCCATTGTTTCGCTGCTGAGTTTTCGGCGTATCATCAGCCTTTTCTGTATTTTCGGTCTGCCCTTGCAGAATGTTTTTCGAGCGTTTCTGCATTTCACGCACACGTCTTATGGCTTGCTGCTTCATTTCGTTTATATTGTCAGAGTAAGCCAAAAAGATCACCTCCAAGCAGACCGCTTTCTTTCAGAGCAGGGTAGACAGCAAACAGCCTGAATATCTTTATCAGCCTGTCTATCTTTGCCTGATTTTCCTTTTTGAGCAGCGGACGCAGAGCGATCAGCAGATCAACGTTTTTGTCATGCTTGTTAGCACTTTGCATTATCGCCTGTAATTGCAGCAGCTTCGTCATATCTGGGATCGCTGCATTTTCGGGCGCAGGAGGCGGAGACTTGCCCGAAGAGCCAAGCCCAAGCTTGCTGAGCATCTGCGCAAAGCCTGTATCGCCGGCATTTTGCTTCTGTTCGGAGACAGTTTCCTGTTCGCTCGAAAGCATATTTGCAATCTCTCCGAGCTGCTTCATGCTCTGCTCATCATTGAGTACATCCTGCAGCTTTGCCATAAGATCGTCCATGATAAATCTCCGTTCCGTTTATTTCTGAAGCTTTTTGTAGATCTCCTGTGCCTGTGGTGTTCCAAGCATCTTTTCAGCGGACTTGGGGTCTGAAAGCGCCTTTTTCAGCTTTGCCTGCTGAGAAGACGGAAGATTTCCAAGAGCCTTGTCAAAGCTTCCGCTTTCAAGTTGTGCTTTCAGCGTTTCAGGCGTAGTTCCGAGCTTTTTAGATGCGATAGATAAAAGCGCTGCCATTTTCTTCGGGTCGATGTTTCCTGTGTTCATAAAAAATCTCCTTTGATATATTGTATTTATAAAATATTTATGTTATACTTTACTATTATATGTGAGGAGGATCAAAAGGTTGAGTAAAGCAAAAGATTTTCGTGTTGTGGCGTTTTCAGACACCCACGGCAGCTTCCGTGCTATGAACAGGATAATAAAAAAGAATAAAGATGCAGACCTTTTCATTTTCCTCGGCGACGGCGAAAAGGAACTTGAACAGATAAAGCAGATCTATCCCGAAAAGCATATCGTCAGCGTTCAGGGAAACTGCGATGCTTATTCAAACGCTCCTGTGGCACTTGCATACACAGTTCCGGGCGGCAGAAAGATCTTCTGCACTCACGGACATGAATACAACATCTATTCGTCGTTTGACAAGATATGCTATGCTGCGCAGGAACTTGGAGCAGAGGTCATTCTTTTCGGACACACACATGAGAGATATTACAGCTATTCGGACGGACTTTATATCGTCAATCCCGGAAGTGCAGCCTGCCCAAGAGACGGACTCGCTCCGAGCTATGCTTTTCTGGATTTTACAGAGACAGGTATACTTTGCTCTCATGTTGAAGTCAAATGATCTTCGGGAAGGAAAATGATATGACGGAACAAACTGATTCGGTGTCTCTTGAAAACGATTTGCAGGGAAAGCTCATCGTTGATGTCAGAGACAAAAATGATTATGATAACGGGCATATAGAAGGCTCGGTGAATATGACTGCAAATCAGCTGCTTGAAGGAAAATTCGACAAGCAGCTCATTGTTGTTTGCAGAAACGGCAGACTCAGCGAACAGCTTTCAAAGCAGCTCTGCGAAAGGGGAGTCAGAGCAGAGTTTCTCGAAGGCGGCTATTCCAAGTGGCTTTACGACCATATCGATGGAAGCGACAGGAGCCGTGAGATCGAACAAAGCATACGCAAAAAATTTGCACGTCCGATCTGGAGCAGATTTGCAAGGGCGATAATCAAGTATGAGCTTGTAAAACCGGGAGACAGGATAGCTGTGTGCATTTCTGGCGGAAAGGATTCTATGCTGCTTGCTAAGCTCTTTCAGGAGCTGAAGGCGCACAACAAGTTTGACTTTGACCTGAGATTTCTTGTAATGGATCCGGGGTACAGTCCCGTGAACCGAAGCCTTATCGAGAAAAATGCAGGAATCCTCGGCATACCGATAGAGATTTTTGAGACTAACATCTTCAACTCGGTTTTCAACGTGAAAAACAATCCCTGCTACCTCTGCGCAAGAATGAGGAGAGGACATCTTTACAACAAGGCAAAGGAAATGGGCTGCAACAAGATCGCACTCGGACATCACTACGATGATGTTATCGAAACGATACTTATGGGAATGATCTACGGCGGTCAGATGCAGACTATGATGCCCAAGCTTCACAGCGCAAACTTTGAGGGAATGCAGCTGATAAGACCAATGTATCTTATCAGGGAAGCGGAGATAAAACGCTGGCGTGATTACAACGACCTGCACTTTTTGCAGTGCGCCTGCCGTTTTACAGAGGAAAACACGCAGGTAGGGCAGTCGGGCGAATCGGATTCAAAGAGACTGGAGATAAAGCACCTCATTGCAGAGCTGAAAAAGCGCAATCCGCAGATAGAGGCAAACATTTTCAGGAGCGTTGAGAACGTGAATCTGAACACGCTCATCTCTTACAAGAAAAACGGCGAGATAACTCATTTCCTTGACGGCTACGATGATTGAAAGGCAAACAAGAGAAAAAGGCGTGCAGAGATGTGCGCCTTTTTTGTATGGGTTGAGGCGCTTTGCGGTGGGCGGAAAATGGAGCGTGGAAAAGATTCGGCGGAGGAGTGAGAATGGGCGGCAGGAAGGTGCGGCTTTTCGGGTGAATAAAAAACGATTATCTGATGCGGCAAAATAAGCGCAGATAATTGACTTTGAACGGTTTTTGGTGTATAATGCAGATATGTGTTAGGATCGATTTTTAAGGGGGAAATATAATGAAGAAACGACTGATCAGTCTTATCATGGCGGTCTGTATGGCTTTCGGATCGGCTGCGGCGCTGCCGGAAAGCACAGAGGACTTTTCGATAAATGCCTTTGCGCAGCAAAGCGAGATCGTATTGCCCGAAGGTGATGTGAGACTTCCGCAGGCTGTTGAGATCGAACTGCCGCAGGGGTACACTTTACCGCAGGACGCTAAGCAGAAGCTCGATGCTTCCGTTTCCGCAGAGGATTCACTTGTCAGGAGGACTTTAAGCCCATACGTTTA
This sequence comes from uncultured Clostridia bacterium, assembly GCA_947307175.1. Lineage (GTDB taxonomy): Bacteria > Bacillota > Clostridia > Oscillospirales > Ruminococcaceae > Hominimerdicola. Next base: position 2,897 of record CAMZIK010000066.1, on the reverse strand, counting down.
CAAGTGCCTGTCCAACTATAAAAACGGCTGTATGCTCCAGAGGTTCTATAACGATCTGGTAGATGCCATAGAAGATATGTGGTACACTTCGGGAGACCTGAAAGAAAACGATCTGGGTCTTTCGGAGGACAAGAAGTATCTCAGAATGGTGGGCTATTCAAAATACGGTCTGTCAAAGTACGAGGCAATGACGATCTTCAATTTTATGTCGATCTCCTGCCCGATGTCGTTTTATATTAAAGAGACCTATTATAATTTTACTAACGGCTCGCTCGGATTCGTTCCAAAGGACGAATATGTTTCAGGGGAGGAAAGAACGAGCTGGAACAACAAGGTGATGCAGTATATCAAGTCTTATGACAGTGTGCTGAAAGGCAAGACCACGATGTATCAGAAGGCTCTTGCGATACACGATGAGCTTGTGAAAAGGATAGAATATGCTTACATTCCAGGAACGTCTACGCCGCAGAGCGAATCGTGGGCGCACGATATTACAGGTCCTATCGAGAAAAAATCGGCTGTTTGTCAGGGATACAGCATGGCCTATTCGCTGGTGCTGAACTATAACGGCGGTGACAGCACATACTGTCTCGGAGAAACGGCAAACGGAAGACATTCATGGGATCTTGTCAGATTCGATGACGGAAAATACTATTATGTTGACAGCACATGGGACGACACTTTCAAGGAAACAGGCGATGAGATCTCTCATTTGTATTTCGCTGCGGGAACGGAAAGCTTTTATGTAAAGCATAACCGCTTGAAAGGCTGGGACGTTACGGAGATAACGGACGATACGTATGCTCAGGTCCTGCTGCCCGATGTTCCGAAGGACGATTTCAAGGAGACCTCGGCGATACATAAGCACTCTTACACAAAAAAGACTGTTGCGCCGACCTGCACGGAAATGGGTTATACGCTGTATAACTGCAAGGGCTGCGGCGATATTTACAGGAGCGATTTCACAGATCCGCAGCACAGCTGGGCTGCTTGGAAAACAACAAAGAAAGCGACCTGCACAGAGGCGGGCGAGAAGACAAGGACCTGTACTGCCTGCGGAGAAAAGGAAACAAAGGATACAGAAAAGCTGGGACACCGCTGGGCAGGCTGGAAGACGATAAAGAAGAACACTTGTACACAAGACGGAGAAAGGGTCAATACCTGTTCAAGATGCGGTCAGAAGTGGACTCAGACAATAGCAAAAAGCGGACATAACTACAAATCAACAGTAGTTAAGCCGACCTGCACGGCTAAGGGATATACTCTGCACAAGTGTTCACGCTGCGGCGACAGCTACAAGGACACCTACAAGGCGGCGACTGGTCACAAGTTCTTGGCGTGGAAGACCACGGGATTTGACCTGAAAAACAACACATCGGCAAAGACGAGAAAATGTTCTGTATGCGGAAAGACCGAAAAGCAGACCACGAAAAACGCAGTTAGCCGTCTTGCAGGTGCAAACAGATACGACACGGCTGCGCTGATTTCCAAGGGAATGTACAAGAACGGAACGGGTACGGTGATAATTGCGACGGGTATGGACTACCACGATGCTCTTGTTGCTGTGCCGCTTGCAAATGCTTATGGCGCACCTCTGCTTCTCGCAACAGACAAGCAGGTGACTAAACAGACTGAGACAGAGCTTGCAAGATTGAAGGCAAAGAAAGTAATTATCGTTAGCACTAACGGTGCAGTCGGCAGCAAGGTCAAAGCTGCACTTGCTAAGTACGATCCGACAGTGATAAGCGGAAAGAACTGCTTTGAGACAGCATCGAAAGTAGCGACTGCGCTGCAAAAGAAAGCAGGCAAAGCGCCAGACACGATATTCTTTGCGACTGACAGTGCGTTTGCTGATGCGCTTACGGCAAGCCCGATAGCTGCGATAAAGAACGCTCCGATAATTTACTTGAAGAACAAGGGCAGCATTGATTCGGCTACGGCAAACTACCTCAAGACAGTTAAGGGTAAAGTAAAGAACGCATACATCATAGGCGGCGACGGAGTTATCTCTGATGCGATGATGAAGAATGTGGCGACGGCGCTTGGACTCAAATCCGGGAAGACGGTGGTTCGTGTGGCTGGTGCAAACAGATACGAGACTTGCGTGGCTGTAAACAACAAGTTCAAGAGTGTGCTGACAGGCACGGGAGTTTGTGTTGCAAAGGGTCTTGATTTCCCTGACGCACTCGCTGGAGGCGTTTACGCAGCGAAAAACAAGCAGGCTCTGTTCCTTGCGGACGGAAAGAAGCTGCAGGACGTTCAGGGCAGCTACTTGAAAGGCAAGAATGCTGCTAAGATAACCGTTTTCGGCGGAACTGGTGCAGTCAGCGATGAGCTTGTAAAGGTAATAGCACAGGCAAGTATTTAAACCAAACAACAACCCAAAAGGCGTACAGAGATGTGCGCCTTTTTGTGTGTGCGGGAGAGCTGAAAACTATTGACTTTTGGCGCGAAAAAAGGTATAATAAATCTGAAAAAGTATAGTTCAGAATCACGTGATATTTATACATAGGAGGTAAAGTATGAAAGGCAAGATTTTTAAACGGATCGCAGCAATGGCTCTGGCGCTGCTTATGGTCGGCACAGCGTTGCCGTCGGGCACTGATTTTACGGGCTTGTTCGGCGGCTCGGTGATGTCGGCAAGCGCTCAGACAACAAGCGGTGAGTGCGGCGAAAATGCGACATGGGAGTTTGACAGCGAGACGGGAAAGCTGACTATCAGCGGCACAGGTGCGATGTATGACTACAACGGCATGAATATGCCGTGGATTGAAGAAATCGAAAATATTAAATCTATTGAGATAGGTGAGGGCATCACTGCTATCGGTGCATGGGCTTTTTTAAATGCTGAAAATGCAGCGAGCGTTACTATCCCAGACGGTGTTACAACGATCGGC
>CAMZIK010000065.1 GCA_947307175.1 uncultured Clostridia bacterium | reverse complement strand
TGCCCGCAACAAACGCAGTGGGGAGGGTACCTGTGCTACTTCCCCAATCAAATGGGGCGCCGCCCTGCGTCATCTCGCCCAAGGTCAGCGTCGGGGCTGCGGCCGCACTCTCCACCGAGATACCAAACGTCAGCGTTTCGGTGTGTTCGCCTGCATGGGTAGCACCCTCTGCCTTTGAGAATGTAAGAGCCTGTGTGCCGTCTGCTGTGAACTCGGCAACAACATCACCAATGGAAATTCCTGTTGTTGCTTCACCCTTACCAATGGTGTAGGTAGCTGTTGAATCCCCCTTTTCGGTCTTTGCGCTGAAACTTGAGCCGCTATCGGTATTGGAAGCGCCTGTCAGCGAGACCTTGATCTTCTTTCCGCTTTCGATTATAACATTGCTTGCTTCGATATTTGCAGGAACAGAATTTTCTGAATCAAGCGTAACGCCTGCCGGGATATTTACGGTGTAGCTTGGGGTAACGATATAGCTAACGTCTGTGCTGCCTGTTTCATTTGCGGCAAATGCACTCATCGGGGCAAGCGCTGCTGCTATTGCTAATGCGGATAAACCGTTGATAAATCTTCTTGTTTTTTTCATGTGCTTTCCTCCTTATTGGTTGATCAATAATACATAAATGTTCAATTATTCAAAATGAAGGTTTAAAACCGGACGGACACCAGCCGCCACATCCACATAGCGACCCATCTCATTGACGCCGCCGTCATTATTGACGGCCGCCGAAGAATTAGGCCAGTAGCCGGGCGACCGCAGCAACCACACAGAGCCGGTGTTTCTTATGTTACTATCAAGAGATTTTGCTTCGTCAATACTGAGCAGGTAGATGTTATCTTCTGTGTCATTTCCTCCGCTTGTGTTATGACTCGGGTCCGGGTTATTCGGATTCGTGTTGCTGGTCTTTACTATCTTTGCCTTATCGTCTGCGCTAAAGCTGCTGTAGAAATCTCCGTTCAGGTATGTTCGCAGTGAGCAGGTTTCCCATGTTACGGCTGTATTGCTATTGTTGTACGCTTTGGTCGTAAGATACTCTTTCATCAGAAGTGTGACGCCATTATCGCTCTTGCCGATAATATACCAGTCATAGTTTCCGAATTTTACTGTATCACCGACATTATTAGCAGCATATGGATTATTGATGGCGCTCTCCATCGAAATGGTAAAGGTCAGCGTTTCGGTATGTGCGCCTGCATGGGTAGCACCCTCTGCCTTTGAGAATGTAAGAGCCTGTGTGCCGGCTGCTGTGAACTCGGCAACGGTATCACCGACTGCAACAGCGGTCTCGCCCTTGCTGATAGTGTATGTAGCCGTTGAATCGCCCTTTTCGGTCTTTGCGCTGAAGTTTGAGCCGCTTGCGGTATTGGAAGCCCCTGTCAGAGCGACTTGGATCTTTTTCTTGCTTTCAAGGATAACATTGCTTGCTTCGATATTTGCAGTAACAGAGTTGTCTGAATCAAGCGTAACACCTGCCGGGATATTTACGGTGTAGCTTGGGGTAACGATATAGCTAACGTTTGTGGTGCCTGTTTCATTTGCGGCAAATGCACTCATCGGGGCAAGCACCGATGCCATTGCAAGTGCTGATAAGCCTGCGATAAATCTTCTCGTTTTTTTCATTGTGATTCCTCCTTTTAATAGGTTTTTGTTACTTCGCTATCAAAACCGTCTCCACGTTTGCACCATTCAAAGGCTTTTCACCATCGAGCGATATTGTCGATATTTTTATGGTTGCGGGGTATTCGCCCTTTGCAAGGGACTTGTTAAGATGTACGTCATAGATGCAGTCACCGGGTTTGACGTACTTGGATTCAAAGATCGTTTCGCCGCCGTCTTTCAGCACGATCTCAAACTTGAAGTAGCAGGGGTTGCCCTCGGGGTTCATCAGCGCCATCTGCACGTCCTGCTTGTCCTTGGCAATAGTTATCGAGGGGTAGCCGGGTATCTTGATACCGGTTTGCTCACCGCCCTTATCCTTGGGCTTTTCGCCTTTGTACTCGCCTGCATTCTTGTCAAGCTCTATCCCCGAAGATGTGGAGCTGCTTTCTGCCGCAGAGCTGCTGCTATCATTATCTTTGAACCATTTGTTCCAGTTCACACCAAGTATGATACCGCCTGCAATAAGCAAAGCGATTATCACCCCCCCGATGATGATCTGTTTTTTCGTCAGCGTAATGCCTTGTTTTTGATTTTCGCTCAAATTATTGACCTCCAAACAACAAAAGCGCACCCTGTTGGAAACACTTATCCCTTAGAGTACGCTTCTATTAACATATTTGAGAAAAGGGCGCAGTTATGCCTGTCTGTCTGTCCGTCTGTCTATCTGTCGATTTATACAGCAAACGCATAGCCTTGTCAACCCTTTCTGTGAATATTATACATATATAATAGCACATACGTTCCAGATTGTCAACTATTTTTGACGATATTTCATATAGTTAACTAATTATTTTTTATGTAACGAAACTTGCTGATTATAAATGTGTGTATTGCTAATGGTGGTAAGCTGAATCTGAACCTTATTGTTTATTTTCAAGCCATAACAGATGTATATTTATTGCAAGATGATCCGTATAGTTATGCATATCTGTAACGTTGAATGCTAACTGTCCCAAAAAAGTTACCACAAACCAAATACGATGTGATATAATATCCTTGCAAGGTGAAACCTATTATATATGGCGAGGTGAGTATTATGACCAAGAAGCATATAAGACAAAATATATTGTCCTTAATACTGTCAGCTCTTATTTGTCTTTCTGCTACAGGCTGCAGCTTATTTGACAGTTCAAGCAGTGATTCTCGCTCATCGAGTTCTCTGTATGATTCCTCCGTTTCAGATTCAAGTTCAAGCGATGAAATATTCAGTAGTACTGATAGTTTATCAAGCGAAGTGGGAACTAGAAGTTCTTCCGAAGCATCATCTCAAACCACAACTACCACTTCTCAAGTTACTACTACAAGCAAAGCAACTACAACCACTACGACAAGAGCTTCCTCTAAATTCAATACTTCTCTTATTCCTGCCTATAGTGGATCAGCGTATGTTGCTGTTAATGGCAACAACCCATTCTTTTCTTCCGCCGATATGACTACTTCAGCCTATGAAAACTACAGTCCCCTGGACTCACTTGGTCGCTGCGGTGTTGCGATGAGCTGTATTGGACGAGAGCTTATGCCAACAGAGCCTCGTGGATCCATAGGAATGGTCAAGCCCAGCGGATGGCATTTAGTCAAGTATCAAGGAATTGAAGGCAACTACTTATATAACCGCTGCCATTTGATTGGCTATCAACTGACTGGTGAAAACGCTAACGAGCGTAACCTTGTAACAGGCACCCGATATATGAATGTTCAAGGCATGGAACCTATTGAAAATCGGACAGCAAACTACATCAAATCTACGGGTAACCATGTGATTTACAGATCCACTCCCATTTTTATTGGATCAAATCTCGTTTGTAGCGGCGTTCTGATGGAGGGAAAATCTGTAGAAGACAACGGTGCAGGTTTGACGTTTTGCGTGTTTGCATATAATGTGCAGCCAGGTGTGACTATAAACTACGCTGATGGCTCATCATCAGGTCCGGAGTTTATCGAAACACAGGCTACACCAAAAGCCACGGCGCCCAAAGCCACAAATAACAATCCAGCTCCTCAGCCAAGCTCATCATATGTACTTAATAAAAACACTCACAAATTCCATTATGCCTCTTGTTCCAGTGTTAGCAAGATGGCAGAAAAGAACAAAGCTTATTTCAACGGTACTCGAGATCAGGCTATTGCCCAAGGTTACTCTCCTTGCAAGCAATGCAATCCATAAGCATGCTCCTAAAATTATATATCAATTCCTACGCAAACAGGGATGCTAATATCGCATCCCTGTTTTGCATTGTGAATAAAAAAGCCCGGTAAAAGAACTACCGGGCGGATGCTCCGTTAGGAACATCAAGCAAAGATCCAACACATACAGTATATCAACATATCTATCAAAAGTCAATATCTTGTGATTTTACTCTTTGCATTTACACTTATACTCATTAAGATCGTTATCATGCACATTTCCTACTACATAGAAAGAATTCTGCCTTATCGCATATAAACTATCAAGGAATAGATGCAGATTCTTAAACAACTTACCATCTTCAAATGGGATAGCCAAATACGAATTGTACTTTTCAACCCATTTGATAACATAATAGCACTCCAAGACATCACCAATCTCCGGCTCTCTATCATACACTACATTTTCTCGGATTATATCTCCCTCAAAGACCGGCATACCATTGGTATCGTTGATACCGATGCACCATGCAACTGTCTTGGTATCGACTTCTGTTGCATAATCTCCAAGGTTTTCAATCACCTTTTTTGCTCTTTGATTTGAGGGTACAGTCAGAATATATCCCCTATTCCCGACAAAGAACACACTGCCAAATAGCCATTCGCCTGTCTCGGTTGATTTGCCTCTGCAATTGTAGAAATCATTTGTCTTTTTTCTCATACTGATAACTCCTTCATGCTTTGATGTGCATATATATGTAATGAACTATTATAATGAGGCAAAAATGATTAATTGATTATATTAACGTCTTTTGGTTAAGATTTTAACTCCTGCCCATACAGTTGTACCAATCAATCCAAGAACACCCATTACAGAAACACCCGTATCCCCGGCTTTCTTTTTACACGCAGCACAAATCCCAGTCTTGTTTTTGCCGACTATTGTTTTACCACAAATTTTGCATTTTCTCTCGTCATCATTATTCTTGCTCATCATTTGCCTCCTCCACTGAAACAATGTATACATCCTTATTTTCAATCGCAAGCATAGTGCTCTCTAGTGCTGGTTCCAGTTCCTTTGAAAAGTTATACCAACAATCTACATTCTCTTTAGTATAGTGAAAATTATCATGCATTAGCTCTATAGCCGACATACCTCTTCCTCCGATTTCCTGTGTGATAAAATCATGCATAACGGTTTGGTAACGCTTCAACACAAGCTTTGAATCTTCTCGGCGGTTTAACGCCTCAAACACCTGCATTTGTACACCAGAAAATCTTGTTGCCAACTGCAAATCATCAGATAAGTTAGAAAGAAAAGTATCAATGGATGATTGTTTATGGAACAAAGACCATTTTGTGTTCTTGGCAAGATTCAATGACGATGTTCGGATATCAGTATATACGCCATTTAATGCAGTATTCATCTTGTCAGATGCCTTTTCAAGCAACCGATTTCTCAATTCAATTGAAGCGGCATTCTGAGCTTGCAAAATATAGTCACGGGCTTCAAAAAAAGGCGTAAGTATATCCCTATCACGATCTCGATCCATCTGATAACTCTGCATTTCCTGGATACCTTTTAGCGTATCCTGGATTTGTTTCATCTGCATTTGGTTAGCAATGCTTCGAGTAGTTTCGAGAGTTCCAGGATTGTTTATCACTTTTTTTAGTGTGATATCTTTTACACGGACACCATGTTCGTCAACAATAACGGCTCGAAGATTTCCATCCACCTGTTTAGAGTTACCGATGGTATATAATCCTTTTTTCAGTTTATCTTTTACCTTATCGGGAAGATTTTTAAAATCAGGAACGAGTGTAATATTACCATGAGCTACTACCGTTGCATGTTGAACAACATCGTTGATAATGCCGATATCGGCAATCGGAATGTTCGAAATAACCTCAGCACAAAAACTGTCTGATAAAGAACGGGTTAACTGTTGAGCGTACAAGCCCATAAAATCGCTCATTTTTGAGATTTCGTATCCATTCTTATCAGCTTCAGTCACGAGTATATGTAATTGGGATGGTACAATAGTTGTATTTGGCTCTTCAACAATCTCAAATTCCTCTTGCCTAATCGTCTCATCCAAGAATAATCACCTCACATAATCGGATTAGTTCAGAACTTCTTCAAGTGGTATCCAGTTGTCACCACTCATATCATCAGTATACTCAGTATTATTGATATAAAGATCTTCATCAATATCACGAACAAATGCCCATTTTACATTATACTTTTTAGCATATGTTTTTAATGCATCAAATTTATGTTCCACCTTCATATCAATGTTCTTGGTGTGTCCGTCTTGTTCGCCACCTTTAGCTTCTATTATCCAAGTATCTCCATTATTAAGTTTAACAATGTAGTCCGGATAGAAAAGCCACTGCTTATTCGTAAGTGAATCTACATAAACAATTGAAAGATAGTCCTGTCCTGTGTCACCATTCTTATAAACCCATTTCACCGAGTCGGCAGTCTCACAATAGCGTTCAAACAAACGCTCCGGCTTGCTCTTACGTGTGTCAGACGAAATAAACTCTGTTGTGTATTCCTTATACACATTCTTTCTCATAATCTTGGGATCTTTCACGACACCATACTTGAAGAGATCTGATTCCGGAATAGTAAACTTAGAAGTTTTTGCAGAACCGGCAAATGACAGCTGCACTCCTTGAGAGTCAGCCATAATTTCACGAAATTCTTGTTTTAAACGACCATCATTATTGATAACAAAAGCATAGAAATCCTGGTTGTCCAACGATGTAATTCTATAGTTTTTCTGTTTTTTTGATTTGAAGAACAGGCGACGAAGTATCTTTTTTACACGAGCAGTCGGTATGGTGGTAATTTTCTTAATCTCATCTGCAACGTGCTGTAAATAGATACCGTGATTATGCGTGTTAATCGTTGTTTTGATCGCTAGTGTTTTCGATGGTGAGGCATTGGTCAATTCGCCCGTGGAGTGAAATTCACCATGTAGAATACGACTGTCTATTTCATGAGAAAAATTATAGTTGTTTCGCTCCAGTATCTGATAGTTTTCAACCGTTTTTGTCGTAAGACTGTACTTGTCTACAAAGTGCTTATACACCTTTTTTAACAGCGCCTTTTCATCAATACCGCTGTCAACGTCCAGATTACGCATCTCTTTTGTTAGTGAGAAGTCTTGAACAATGTCCTTGACAAACAATCTTCTAACCTGATAGGCTTTATCGAGCTGGGATAAGAGGTCATTCTTATAGGTACTGTCGAGAGTGTAGATATAGCAATTATTTAGGGTATGACAAAACATATAATGCTTACGTTCAGGCATACGGCGAATTCTGCCAATAGTCTGTATCTGGAAGCTCTCATCACCGCCCTCACGCAATTTAACGAGTATCTTTGCACGAGGACAGTCCCAACCTGTTGCGATAGCCTGTTTCATAAGAAGAAATGCGGGAGTACCATTCACATCGGTAATGTTCTCTGTGTTGAGCTTCTGATCGCTCATCCAAATTGCTACCATTCCATTATCGTATGTATAGCCAAACTCCGCCAGTTTATCTTCAACCGCCTTGATCGTTTCAGGTTCTCCTGCTGGGAATTGCACTATAACCAAAGGACGAATCTCCGTGTCACATTCGCCACGTTCCATCTGCTGTTCATACTCAAACTGTATCTCTTTACGTTTTTCGTCAGCCAACTTAAGCAATACGTTATAATCGTCCGAAATGCGTGTCGAATCCGTAACTCCCTCATTCACAACAATAGCTTCTGTTATAAGTCCGGCAGCAATAACTTCATTCTCAGGTATTTCGTAGAACTCCTGGTGCTTAACCTTGACAGGAGTTGCCGATACACGAATAATATGCTCCGGCTTAAAGGCTTCTATCATAGCACTTGCCTTAGCAGTATTGTTTGAATGCTCCTCATCAATGATTACGATAAAACGTATTCCCGCTGCGTGAGCCTTTTCAATCTTCTCAAAAAGATTATCCTTTTCACGGCTTTTCAATACGTTGTTTGTCTTTTTGGTGACGATCTCCCAATTGATGAATGTTACGCTGCGTTCCTCAAAGCCGAACATCATGGAGGTCGCAAGAGGGCGTGCATCTATGTGCGGAGCAAGATCCTGCATTTTCTCCATGCTCTGTTCTTCAAGGTTGCCCTTGCCGGGGCAAAGCCAAACAAATGCCGTCTTGCCGTCAGTATTCTTGTAGAACAGATCCACATACTTTATCAGAATAACGGTCTTGCCGGCTCCTGTTGGTGCTTTAACGGTCACGACCTGTTTTGTGTCAGACGCAGTTGTCTTATCGTAGAGGAACTCAGCACAATCGTCCTGAAATTCATACTGTTCTATGCCGTTTACCATATCTCGCCAGCCTCCCTCAGCTCAAAATCAAAATAATAGTCAGGAATTACATAGGAATCCACATCATTCAGCATTTTCTGCTGCTTTGCGGACAGGAAAATATCCGAGTTGATGAATACTGCCTTTAAGTCGGGATAATCAGCGATATTCTCCTCAAATTCGTCCATTTCTTCCTCAGTCAGAATTACAACATATTTGCGGTCATCTATCTTGATACCGTGTTCAAGCTGTATCATCTCACGGATATGGGCAAGCAATTCGTCCGAGAGTTCATCGGATTCCTTATCCACGAAGTCGGTGCGGAAATACATAAGGTTGGACGGAATACCTTCCGAATACTCGCTGCCATCAGCTCTCTTGCCTGTTATAACAGTTTTCAGACGCTGATAGGTCACATTTTCACAGATACCGTTCTCATTATTGGTGCAGAGAATAAACTTACGGTGTCCACCGTCTTTTTTATTATGCTCAAGAACAGCCTGTCCAGTTGTTCCACTTCCAGCGAAAAAGTCAAGAATAAATCCGTCATGAGGTATGTCGATCATTTCCAAACAGCGCTTAATTAAATATACAGGCTTTGCGTAAGTAAATGGCGATGTGCCAAAAATATCTTTCAACTCATTAGCTGCATTTTGATAATTCATTTCTTTCTCATCCCACATTGATTTTGCTTTTGTACGACGAGAAACATCTTCAGAACCTATATAATCTTTTTGATATATGTCCCATATTATTTCGCCATTTCTTTTAACCTTTTTGGCTATTAGTGACTTGCCGTCAGTAGCAAATTTCTCTTTACTCCATCTCCATGTACCTTTTTCTCCTGTGGAGGGCTGATAAGGATAAACGGCAATTGAATGATTATCATCTTCATCTAAAGATAGCGATTCGCTAACTGGATCAACATAATATGGGTAGAAAAGATTCGGTCTTTCACTTGCTCTCCAAAAACCGCCTCTCTGCCTTAATCCCAAAAGCCTATATTTACCTCTTTCATCACTGTACTTATATTCAGATTGCATTTCTTCTGATAATTCATGACCGATTATTTTTGCTTGCTCAGAGTTCTTTGTATATACCAATACGTACTCATGGAGACTTGCTATTTCCTTTTTAGATTGAGAACCACGAGGATTACTTTTGATGATAATATTTCCTGCAAAATTCACTTCTCCAAATATCTCATCACATAGTAATTTAAGCGTTGCTTGTTCATTGTCATCAATTGAAATAAAGATTGCACCAGTAGGGGAAAGTAGTTTGTGAGCAATTCTTAACCGTTCAGCCATAAAAGAAAGCCATTTACTATGACGAAATCCGTCAATACCATCAATATAAGTATCACCGTAAACAAAATCTTTATTTCCAGTATTATACGGAGGATCAATATAAATAACATCTATGTTTCCACGATGAGTTTTCTCCAGCAGGCGTAGTGAATGCAAATTGTCACCTTCCAAGAGAAAATTATAATTTTCTGTGATTGAGTCAGTGAGTATTTCCTTGCTATCGTCTGCCACAAACACGGGGATATGTGTACGCATTTTCACGTCTACTTCTTCCTCATGTTCTTCCCACACCAGACCGTATTTCTTCGCTTTCAGTTCACGCTCTATCTCACCGAGCGCGATCAGCGACTCATCGTCAGAGTGCTGTTCTTTCAGCGTTTCCAGAAAAGCGAGCATTTTCTCGCGCCTTTCCTGTGATAAATTCGCCATAGTTATCCTCCTAAATATTTTTTTCGTTCCGATTTGTTCAGGCACAGATGAGCCATTCTGCACTTTGCACAGCTCTCCGCACCGCATCGCTTTGGCAGATCATTCCGACGTATGTGATCGGCTGCCGTCTTTATTTCGTTCTCAACCCCCTGAACGGTTTCTGCCGTTATCGGTTCTCTTGCACTGTTCTCCGAGTTGAGGTGGTATATCTCCATAAAATCAGCCATTTGTCCTGTCAAATGCTGATAGCCGAGAGCATATATTTTAAGCTGTTCGGTATTTATAGCATCAAGCACACGCTTGTTAGCGGTCTTAAAGTCAACGATAACAGTCTTTTTCTGACCGCCTTCCTCAACTTCTTTCACCATATCTATTCTGCCATTCACCGTAATGCCGTCACCGAGATCAATCTCTATTGGCGATTCGGCTAAACGTATTTCACCAAACCTATCCTTGTGTTCCAAGTACCTTTTTACGCTATCCTTTGCAGATTTCAGCATTCTCTCTCGCTGTGCTTCTATCGCATACGGCAAATGGAACACCTGTTCAAATGTCTTTTCAATGAACTTGTCTGTTATCTTAGTGCCATCAATAGCTGCCAGATTTATATTGCGTATGACCGCATGAAGTGCATTACCATAGCCGATAAGTTCAGTAAGTGGGGAATTAAATCCATAGAACACCGTCAGTTTAAAACGATAAGGGCAGTCAAAATAATCTTCCAATAGTGAAAAATTTAACATCAAGGGTATTTTATTATGACGTAGATCAGGTAGGTGTGTAGGATTATACACTATGTTGTTTTCGTACGGAATCAAGCAATGTGATTGTTGTGATTCCAAGAAGAATATCGATACCGACTTATCCCTGGTTTCTTTCGCCCTTGAAATAAACAGATACTTTTTAGCTCTCGTAACTGCAACATAGAACAGCTTGCGTTCATCTTCTAGATCACCGTCAAATCGGCTTGAACCAGTTATCCATTCTCGGTGAATAACGTGCCATACACTTTTTCCACCGACCTTTTGAGCCGGAAAGTAATTCTTGTTTAGTCCCGGAATGAATACCGCTGCGTATTCAAGACCTTTTGATTGGTGTACCGTCATAATTGACACCGCATCCGGCTTGATGTAATCATTGGTAAGATAGCCTTCAGGATAGTTGCCGTCTGCAGTATAGTGTAGGAACTTACAGAAGCTATCCAACTTCGATTTAGGTTTACGTGTAAAGTTTATTACCTCATAGTCACCGATAACCTGACTGAATTTGCCGAGATTGTAGAGTATCATCTCGGTTTCTTTTCGACCATTTTCAACAAGAACGACATTTTTCAAAAAATCCTGATAGATACTCTGCAAGTTCAGTTCGGTAAAATGCTTCATCTGTGAGACGTCTATCGTCATAATGGCTTGTATTGCATTACCTAAGTCATTCCTTTCAAATGGATAATCCACCTTTAGCCATAACTCATATAGCGTCATCATATCTATTTCGCCGTTCAGATAGTCAAATATACCCTTTGCCGCTTTACATTCAGCCGTATACATAAGATCATTCATTCCCTCAATAATAAAGGGAATATCATATTTATCAAGTACGTCAGCTATTTCGGAGCCTATCTTTCTCTTACGAAGTAGTATTGCAATTTCCGAATAAGGCACACCGATATTATGTAGTTTAATTATGTTTTCTGCTATAAAATCATACTCTTCTTCAGGCTGGTTAACCTCTTTGAATACTATGTCACCTACATCATACGGTGTCCTACATCCCGATTTCATCTCTTTGGGTAATCTATGAACATTATTTGTTATGACAGCCTTAGCGACATCTACTATTCCTTCAGTGCTACGGTAGTTAGTATCAAGCGAAATATACTTTTTAACACCATACCTTTGAACAAAAGTTAGTATATTACCTGCATCGCTACCTCTAAACTGGTATATGGTTTGATCGTCATCTCCAACAACACATAGATTAGACCCAAGATCCTTAAGAATTCTTATCAGCTTTTCTTGAACAGGATTAATATCCTGATATTCATCAACTGTAAGGTACTTAACCTTTTCCGCTACAATTGATCTGAAAACCAAATCCGTTTCGAGTTTATCAACCATTTCACGCATAATCAAAGAATAATCAAAGAATTTCTTTGAATAAAGGATATCTCTATATTTCTTGAATGCAGTTTTAGTTGCATTATCCCACTTGTCACTATCAAACCAGTTCTCATTTAACAAACTCATGACATGAATGAATAAATCTGTTTCAACATATTTGACAAGTCCCAGATCCTCCATGCCAGTCTCTGCGTAGTAACGCTCAACAAACAGTTTGGTGTGAATCTCGTCAAGAACAGAAAACGATTGGAACTCAGGAAGATACTCTTGAAGCATCTTCAAGCAAAAACCGTGAATTGTTCCAATATACATTTTGGCGAATCCTTGTGTGTTATCAAGTTCTAACTGTCCAATATTATAGATTCGGCTCTTTAGTTCTTCTGCTGCTTTCTTCGTAAATGTAAAAGCAATGATATTCTCTGGTTTTACATCTGGTTTTCTTTTGAGGATGTTAACGATTCTACGGGTTACAACGCCAGTCTTTCCAGCACCGGCACAAGCGATGATCTGAATATCTTCATCAATAGAATTAACAGCTTCAATCTGTTTTGCTGATAGATTATCAGTAAGCATGGCAACCTCCTGTTCGTCTGATTTGTTGTCCTATATTATACCATATCCTTGGTAATAATTCAATATTAATTAACAGATTTCATTTGCTAATTTGTAGTATATCACATCATTTTTCTTTTGTGGTAACTTTATTCGGACAGTAATGCGAACGTGTGTTCTATCCAGTAAAGCTACATCTTCATATCCATATCATCGTACTTTAGACCTAGTGATATTTCCTTCTTTCGTATCATCCTCTGTAGCTTTCTATCTGCCTTTGGGCGCATCTTTTTCTGCTCTTGGGCGTAATCATTGCGAATGACACTACACAGATTCATAAAGAGGCTCATCACAGTCGCTGTGAGAGCCTCATTTTCTTTCTGCCGCTGTTCTTCCTTTGACAACTGATTATCTCCTGCTGAATCACTCTCCATAGGGATCGTTGGCAACTCAAGTTCAGATGATTCTTCCTCGCTCTGGAATTCTCCCTCTGAAGCATCTTCTTGTCCTTCATCCTTTTGGATATCAATCTCGGTATCAGGCAGTTCCATATTCATTACTGTCTTGATTATCATATTCTTGACAGGCTTGAACGCCTTATTGTCAACCAAAGACGGTAAATCGATTTCCTTTGCGGTATAGAACCTATACTTTGCTTTTTCAAATTCACACCACTTGTCATACAGATCTCTGATGTGTTCATTCTTTGACAACTCAAGGAATATCTCATCGACCGTCTCTTTTACTGGCTTCTTGAGGTACCCGTAGACCTTCTTTCCGCTGCTCTCATTGAGCTGCTTTTTCAGTTTGAGAATCAGATGCTGAAGAGCAGGATCGTCAAAAGAACTCATTTCAAATTCATCTGATATATCTTTCATTTGATCCTCTGCAAGTGCTTTGAGCTCATCTCTGGTCAAGGTCTGCTGTTGATAAATGCTTTTCAAATCGTCATGAAATATATCGTTTGCAAACACCGAGCGTATCTTCTCAATGCCCTGATTCGTGAGATATCCCTGCTTCGGGTTGGTTGAATAAACTATGAGATGAATATGCGGATGATGCGTGGTGTCATGAAAAGCTGCATACCATCTCAGGTTTGCAAGCGGAATATTCTGCGCTTTCGCTATGTCAGCGATATGTCTTTTGACAAGTTCACGCCACATATCCGAATTGATATAGCCTAACCGAACAGCATCCTCACGGCGCAAAGATACCACATGCGTCCATACATTTCCGGGATGACTGGCAACCTCATTCGCAACTGCGTTTAAGTTTATCGGTTCATCTTTGTCATTGAACAAACCGTGAGCCCCACGCTTTTCAGCACCGGGGCGCATTGCCATATAACCGACAAAGTTCTTTCTGTTGCCAATCACATCCGCATAGCGTTCAATTATTGCAGAGATAAGTTCGCTTGCATTTTCAGCAGTTGGTTTGGCAGAGTAGTCCTCATATTCGAGAAACTTCTTTGCTTTTGGAAACTCTGTCAGCAGATCGTTTATGAGCTGTGTTTGGTTTTTGGTGACAGATTCTTTATTCTGCGGTCGCTTTTCCACTGATTCTCTTGTAGCAATATATTTTGTTAGATTTGCTCGTTTGGTCTTACTTCTCTTGGTACCGCTTTTGATGTAGCGGCTGGTTACTATGATCTGCGATTTTGACATTGCTGCTCCTTTCAAGTATATAAAAAGAGCCGAGCATTTCTGCTCGACTCAATGATCTGTAATTCTGTTTAAATTTCAAACTCAACTCTGCCATCTGCAAGCCTGTACAGTGCACCGATAACTTTAAGACCGTGTTCTTCCTCTTGGCGAATCTCCAAACTGCTTTCAATTACTTCAACGCTTCGCTTAACATTTAAGCAACACGCCTTGTAATCATCCTGTTCGTCACCTATGGCAAGCTTTATCTCATCAGTGATGAACTTGATATACCCATCGGGATCGTGATTGATAGCTGCATCGACAGCACCGCAATGGTCGTGACCGAGAACTACAACGAGCCTTATCCCAAGATGCTCTGCGGCATATTCGATAGAACCGAGCTGATGATCGTCCATAACATTGCCGGCAACTCGGATAACAAACAGATCACCGATGCCTGCACTGAAAATGCTTTCGGGGATAACACGGGAATCCGAACAAGTCACAATGACTGCGTATGGTTTTTGACCAATATCGCAGGTCTGTTGTCTTCTTTCGAGAGATATATCACCGAGACCTCTCTCTGCAAGAAGATATTTTTTATTTCCGAGTTTCAGTCTGTCCAGTGCATCTTGTGCATTGCCTGTGTAGTTATAGGTCATTAGATCACGCCCTTTTTCAGATGTTTGTTTACTGAATTATATCACATTAATACCTCATAGTCAACGCGTTTATGTAAAAGCCGCACTCTGAAATCAGAATGCGGCTTTGCTCATTCTGCACTGCGTTGATACCTCAGTGCGTTTTCAAAACTGATAATGCCGTTGATCCTGCGTACCTCATCGGTGACTGTATCACGAAGCTTGTACAGCGTAGTATTATCAATATCATTAATCGCTGCCAGCACATGAGTCTGCACACCAACCTCGACTGCAAGTTTGAATAACGCTCTGGACAATCGCTGCTCGGAGCCTTTGATTATACCGTCGGTTATTGTACATATCTGCGGAGCAAGATACTCAACAAGCTCAGGCTTATTCTGCAGCAGATAACCAGAGTAGAAGCGAATGGCTTTTTCAATAAACTCTGATTTGGTCGAGCAGCTGTCGCCTTTGTACAGACTGTTTATCGTTTCCATTGTTTCCGGGAACAGATATACGGCGAACCTCATTTTTTCGGCTATGACACCATCGAAATCCTTTGTAGTTTCGCCATTATCTACCGCTTTTTCAAATTTTGGCACCGCTAAATCTCACCTTCTTTCAAAATGACACCTTTTTTCAAGAGCCCAAAACCCTCGTAAAATTGCGGTCGGCTTTGCCGTCCGCTGTGAATTTTGCGGCAAATGGAGCCGCAATTTAACCTGCAAACTAGAAACCACACCCGATTTCCCTCCCATCTCGCTGTTCGTAGATTTATCAATCGCTGCGAGAAACGCTCAAAAAGAGCCCTCTCCATGTGGGGTGGTATCCTTTCCCGCCCTCCTGCCTGAAAATCGCACACGGCGCATTGTGGCGCAACTGGTGCGAGCTACGGCTTGGGTTTCTCTTTCAGCTTTTTCGCTGCCTTTTCCTGTTCGGCTTTGGCATCTATGAAATCCTTGACAGCCTGCGGAACTATCTTTGAGTAGAGCTGCTCGACGAATTTTTGCATCTCAGCTTCAAGTGTTGAGTTCTTACGCTGTAAATTAAGCTCGACAGCCGAGAGTTCATCTGGTGTCAGATTGATGTTCAAAACCTTTTTCACTCTATCTACCTCCTTGTATTTCGCTCGGATATTTCACTCCGTCATAGGTTATCCACT
>CAMZIK010000064.1 GCA_947307175.1 uncultured Clostridia bacterium | reverse complement strand
GTAGAGCAGGGGACTGAAAATCCCCGTGTCGATGGTTCGATTCCGTCCGGAGGCATCGGGAATATCCCATACAATTAAATATGCGGCTTTAGCTCATCTGGTAGAGCGCCACCTTGCCAAGGTGGAGGTAGCGAGTTCGAGCCTCGTAAGCCGCTTATGCGGGCTTAGTTCAACGTTAGAATACCTTTCTTCCTGAAAGGAGAAGTGAGTTTAATTCTTGCAACCCGCTCCATAAGCAAAACGCTGTGCAGTTTTTCTGCACAGCGTTTTTTTCTTTAGCGAATAATGAATAGTGTCAGTGTGGCTTTTTGTTGGGGGCTTCCCGCCCGCCCTCAGAGCGTCCGCACGTATTAAAATCAAAAAACAAAAAAGCTGTACCCGTTTCGGATACAGCTCTGTGGTTATTGATTATTATTACTGCTTCTTGTCCTGAAGGAACTTCAGTACAGCACCGGCTGCGATAGCCAACGCAGAAATAAGCATAATGTAGAATCCGGCGCCGTGTGATGTAACAGACTTTACATAAACAGAAACTGACTTGTCCGGAGACTGGAATATCCATTCAAATATGAAGTATACAATGGCTACGCCGCCTTGAATGAGCATCGGAAGAGTCTGCTTTGTAACAGCAACGAATAAAGTACAAGCGAATATAACAAGTGCAAGAAGCCAATGTAATGCTCCGCCGTCAAAAAGGTTAACGGAAATACCCAGAACCTTGTAGTAAGGCAAGAGTAATGAGATGAAGAACAGGACTGCTCCGCCGAGCATCACAAATGAAGGGATTCCAAGCTCTGGAATAGCCTTGATATTCTTTGTGAAATCATTTACCATTTCCTGTGGATCAAACTTGAGATTGTTGTTGCCAGCTCCGCCGTTAGGATTGCCGAAGCCCTGATTCATTGGCTGCTGTGGCTGCTGAGGCTGTGCCATCTGTGCACCGCATGATGCGCAGAACGGGCTGCCGTCAGGATTCTGTGCGCCGCATTTTGGACAAAACATAATACTACCCCTTTTCATATTATTGACGAAAACGTTTAAGATTTGATGACAGACATTCGTCTTATAGCATTATATCATTATTTTTCGCATTTTACAATGATTAAAATACAAAATCAGCATTTTGAACAATTAGAAAGCTCATTTTTGCAAAAATATATCAAAAGATTTAAAAATAAATTCTTATTCCCACTTTGTCCATACATCAGGACAGTATCCTACGGTCGCATTTCTGCCGTTTCTCACAACAGGTGCGGCGATTATCTTGGGATTATCAAGCAGCTTGGAAAACTTTTCTTCTGTGCTTCCCAGATATTTGAAAAGTGTTGCAGCTTCGCCCTTGGCTTTGGGGTCGAGCAGACTGTCTATGTCCTTGACCGCCGCAAGCACCGAGTTAAGCTCTCCCTTGCTCATTCCCTTAGAATCCAGGTCAATGTACTGAAAGTTTATCCTGCGCTCCTTGAACCAGCGCTGCGCCTTTTTTGTGTCAAAGGACGATGAACGTCCGAAGATCTGTATGTTCATGCGAGTATCTCTCCGTTCTTACATTCGATATAAATAGTAAATGGACCGTCATTCACAAGCGAAACGCTCATGTCCGCCCCGAATACGCCCTTTGCGATCTTTCCGCCTATCTTTTCAGCGCACTTGCCGCAAAACAGCTCGTAAAGCCGGTTCGCTTCGTCAGGGCTGCCCGCATTGATAAAGGACGGTCTGTTCCCGTGGTGACAGTCAGCAAGCAGCGTGAACTGCGAAACGATGAGCATATCGCCGCCGACGTCGTTAATAGAAAGGTTGGTCTTGCCGTTTTCGTCAGCGAAAATTCGCAGCTTGCAGATCTTGTCCGCAAGCTTATCGCAGTCATTGTCCGTGTCGCCCTGAGCAACACCGAGGAGTATCATGTACCCCCTGCCTATTTCGCCCGTCAGTACCCCGTCCGCAATAACGCTCGCCTGCGTAACTCTCTGTATAACAGCTTTCATATTGTTCCTCCTGTTGTTGATAAGGTGTATGCAGTAAAACTTTTAGAGGAGAAGTGTATTGATATTACTGCGTGTGAACTGTATTAGTGCATTATGCTTGCTGCTCTGTCTGAGGAATTCCTCTTGAAAAGAATTATTCCTTGGACTCTTTTCTTGATCCCTACTACTTTTTCGCTATTTGGGGATTTATCCCCCAATAGCGAAAAAGCATTAAGAGGTTTAGGAAGGGGGTGTCAGTTATCGTTAGGGTAGAAAAACTGACTGTATGTATCCCGAAAGATTTTTGAGCCTTTCGGGTGTTTTTTAGCTTGCAAGCAGTTTGGTTTCATCGCTGCTTGCTGTTCCGTCTATTATCATACCACTTTCGAGGGAAAATGTAAAGTAGATGTCTATCTTGTTTCCGCAGGAGCGTGAGAATTTCTGCTCTTTCTCGTGGATCTCAATGCGTTTGATGAATGTCCGCAGCAGCTCTGGTGTCAGTCTCGGCATCTCTAAAAACCTCCAAGCGTTTTGGATAAAGCTTTTGATACAGCTTTCTCGGAGCTTTTGGCTTTCAATTTTTTCGGTTATTTTTTCAAGCTTTGTCTTGATTTCAGCCTGTTCTTCCTCATATTTCGCAGATAATTGATCGTACCTCTCGGGCGAGAGTCTGCCGATCACCCTGTCCTCATACAGCGTAGCTATGATGTTATCAAGCTGTTTTATTCTTGCGTTCAACTCATTTTGTTGCTTTTCAACATCACGCAATAGCTTTCTCGATTCTTCCTCGCCTCGCTGCATCGCCTGCTCATAAAACTTGTCACTGTTTTCTCTTGCGTAGCTTGTGACCTGCCGAAGTGCCGCAAGTACGACTCTTTCAATCTCTGTCGCTCTGATGTAGTGTGCCGAGTTGCAGTCTGTTCCACGCTTGCTGTGACCGCTGCACGAGTAGTTGTTAATCTCGCCTCTGCGCAGATACATTCTTGCACCGCAGTCTGCACAGTAAAGATACCCAGCGAACATATCCATCTCGCCTCTCTTGTCAGGTCTCTTTCTGCCCTCAAAGTGCTTCTGCACAAGGTTGAATGTAAAACGGACAACTATCGGCTCGTGGGTATCCTCAAAGATAAGTATGTTTTCATGTGCATTGTTGAGCCGCTTTTTCAGCTTGTTTGATTTTGTGTAAGTCTTGAAATTCACCGTATCGCCGCAGTAAACTCGGTTTAGCAGCATCTTTCTGACAGTCGCCTGTGCCCAGTGGTAAGGTTTGTCAGGGTTTGGATTCCCCGAACGGCTGCCTGTCTTTCGGAACTCGTACATACTCGGTGACAGCACCTTTTCCCTTGACAGAATGTCGCAGATTCGGACAAAGCCGAGTCCGTGAGCATACATTTCAAATATCCGTTTGACTATCGGTGCGGTCTCGGGGTCGGGAACGATTTGTTTAGGGTTGGTCGTGTCTTTCATATGTTCCTTTATATATAGGTCTCTAATATAAAGAGACAGGGAGCATAGTTTTGAGAGGGGTAAAATTGAAATATGTAATTCTTTTTGTAGGCCTGCACAACGATTCGTACTTTGAGTTGTAGAAAAACACAACAGCGTTAGTATAATCTATCTGCGCGTCGATCACAAGGAACTTGCGCGGCGCTTTGATGAAAAAAAGAGCACCCTTACGGATGCTCAAAGCTCAGCCTCTATTTATATTATGGGAAGTAAGCCGCCAAGTGTATAGTTTTTGACCACATTTTAAAACTCCTCCGACTACATTTTTCTGATTGTTTTTGTAAGTCGTGGGGTATCTCATTTTTTCGCCGAACAGAACGAACAAGTACAGTTTTCAGCGCAGCTGCGAACTTTTAAGTGACTTTCCAAAACGAACAAACAACGAACAGCGCAAACGACATACATACGCCGTTTGATCACTTTGTTCGGTTGTTCGGCGAAAATTGAGATATACCCTGCACTTATGCTCACACTTGCGCGACGATGCCCTGTGTGGCGTTCTGTTGCTGTGGCTCGGGTAGTTTGCCCACCGAGAGAGACGGTGGACAAAAATCGGCTAACGACACAATGGCGTTGAACATATCAGCACATCAGGCATAAATGCTTGGTGTGCTGTTCGTTTTTCAGACGAATAAAGTTATCAATTCAGATGTTGACTTTGCCGCCCGCGAGAGTACAATACAACATCAAAGCAGCGGCAGGGTTCGTATAATATATCATTTTATGACATATTTTTCAACCGACATTTTGACTTAAATGTACAAATCGGGTTGTGCAATCTGCACTTTCATTCGTGAAAGTAACTAAACTGTCAAGAGCAGGTTGTTGCAAAAATCGCTCATTTCGTTGATGTTTTTGTTTGAATATCTTATCTCAAAATAGGTATTTACTTTATATCAAGCAAGTCTTTTCTGAATTGCTCCAAGAATTTGCTTGCCGCCTTTGTGAAAACAGGATACCGCTTCCAGATAAAATAGCTGACGGCCTCCATGCGTGGTTCAAAAGGTCGGAAGCACAGGCGGCTGTCACCGCTGACATTGATCAGTTTATCCAATGTGATAGCACTGCCGATGCCTTCATTCACCATGACAGAAGCGTTGTAGATGAGATTATACTCAGCGACGATAGTCGCATCGGGAGCCTGTTCTGCGATCAGCTCGGAAAGCATTGTGCTGTGATTCGGCTGGCGTGGAATGATCAGATCAAGCCCTGCTATATCTGCGATGGAAACAGTTTTCTTCCTCGAAAGCGGTTCGTCACGGCGCATCAGCACTCCCCAGGTGTCATGCAGAGGTATCTCAATAGCTTCGTATTTAGTTTTGTCAACATTCCCGAAGATAAGCCCGAAATCCATCAGCCCGTGTTCGAGTTTGTCCATTACATCAGTGCTGTTGCCGCTGAAAAAACTGTAATGAATATCAGGGTGATCTGTTCTCAGCTTGTGAGCGGTATCTGCGATAAGCTTTATCGCATAGGTCTCGCCTGCACCGATATACACCGTGCCGGACACATTGTCATTGCTTTGCCTGACCTCCTGCTCGGTCTTATCCATAAGCTCCACGATCTCCTCGGCGCGCTTGCGCAGGATCATGCCCTCCTCGGTCAGTGTAACGCCTTTGTTGGAACGGATCAGGAGAGGCTTTCCAAGCTCATCTTCCAATTCCTTCAACTGACGGGACAGCGTCGGCTGTGATAGAAACAGCCTTTCTGCCGCTGTGGAAAAGCTCTGCTCTCTTGCAACCGCAAGAAAATACCTAAGTACACGAATGTCCATAGCAATACCTCCTGATCCAGTATATCACGCTTTGATATAACTGTCAAGCATTGCGGAGTATTTGATATAAGTATTTGTAATTTGATGTTGCCTGTGGTATACTATGTTCAAGGAAAAGGGGTGGTTTTATGGATGATATTATTCGTCAGAATCTGATAGATGCAGGATGTGATAAGAATTTTATAGAACGCTATGAGTCCTGCGGATGCGATAAGAAGCAACAGGAGAAAATGCTTTCTGCACACAGAAAAGAGCTGCTCGACGAAGTTCATGAAAAAGAGCGCTGCATAAGCTGCCTCGATTATCTGGTGTTTATGATGAAGAAGGAGGAATCCACATGAAACTGATAGAGATAATAATTTCAATAGTGATATTGTTAATGAGTTCTGCCTGCGGAGATCCTGCATCAAGAGGGTCGGGAACAAGCACTTCGGATGTAAGAGAGGTTTCACAAATGGAGATCACAATAGATGTAAACGGCAATAAACTGACAGCTTCACTTGCAGACAGCACTGCCGCAAAGGAGCTTGCCGAAAAACTGAAAGCAGGGTCTGTCACCGTTACGCTGAATGAATACGGTGGATTTGAAAAGGTCGGAGACCTTCCGTGGTCTCTCACTAAGTCTGATAAACAAGTATCAACTGAGCCGGGCGATATAATGCTCTATCAGGGAGATCAGATGACGATATTCTATAACTCCAATTCGTGGAGCTATACAAAACTTGGGTCTATCGAAAATACAACACAGGAAGAATTAGAATCATTATTCGGTGAGGGCGATATTACTGTCACGCTCTCGCTGAAAGAATAAGGAGGGGGATACACTATGAAGAAGGTACTCGTTATATCATCAAGTCTGCGAAAAAACTCAAACTCCGAACTGCTTGCGGTTTCTTTTGCAGAGGGTGCAAAATCGGCAGGACATGAAACAGAAGTCGTTCCTCTGCGGGACAAGGAGATCAGGTTCTGTGTCGGCTGTCTTGCCTGTCAGAAAACACAGCGGTGCTTTATGCACGACGATGCAGATGCGATCCGTGAGAAGATGCTTCACGCCGATGTGCTTGTGTTTGCTACGCCGATTTACTACTACGAAATGAGCGGTATTCTGAAAACCATGCTCGACAGGGCAAATCCGCTTTATCCCTCTGATTATCGTTTCCGTGAGGTATATGCCCTTGCAGCGGCAGCCGAAGATGAGGAACATGTTCCCGAAAAGGCTTTTTCAGGTATTGAGGGCTGGGTAGACTGCTTTGAAAAGGCAAAGCTGGTCGGCACGCTGTTCTGCGGCGGTGTTACCAAGCCGGGAGAGATAAACGATAACGCGAAACTAAAAGAAGCCTATGATATGGGCAGAAATATCTGAGGAGGTTCTGAACATGAAAGAAGAAATGCTGACTTTAACCACTGAATGGGACAAGACTTTCCCGAAGTCCGACAAGGTTGACCACAAGAAGATTATTTTCCACAACCGCTATGGCATCACGCTCGCCGCAGATATGTATATCCCGAAGGGTGCAGAGGGCAAGCTCCCTGCGATAGCTGTCAGCGGACCATTCGGTGCAGTCAAGGAGCAGTGCAGCGGTCTGTATGCTCAGACACTCGCAGAGCGTGGCTTTCTGACTATCGCCTTTGATCCTTCTTTTACAGGTGAAAGCGGCGGACAGCCAAGATTCATGGCTTCTCCCGACATCAACACGGAGGATTTTTCCGCAGCCGTTGACTTCCTCTGCGTGCAGGAGAATGTCGATCCCGAGCGAATCGGTATCCTCGGCATCTGCGGCTGGGGCGGCATGGCGATCAATGCGGCGGCTTTGGATACCCGTATCAAGGCAACTGTCGCTTCTACGATGTATGATATGACAAGAGTCGCTTCAAAGGGATATTTTGATTCGGAGGACAGCGAAGAAAAGCGATATGAGAAAAAGATCGCTATGAACGCCCAGCGAACAAAGGATTACGCAAGCGGTGAATACGCTCTTGCAGGAGGTGTTGTTGATCCTCTTCCCGATGATGCACCTTATTTCGTCAAGGACTATCACGCCTACTACAAGACCGAGAGAGGCTATCACCCCCGTTCTCTCAACTCCAACGGCGGTTGGACTGTGATCGGCTGTATGTCGTTCATCAATATGCAGATCTTGCAGTACAGTAATGAGATACGCTCCGCTGTGCTGATAGTTCACGGTGAAAAGGCTCACTCCTGTTATTTCGGCAGAGATGCTTACGAAAACATGATAAAGGACAGTAAATACACCGATAACAAGGAACTTCTCATTATCGAAGGCGCTTCTCATACCGATCTTTATGACGGCGGTGAAAAGAAAGTCATTCCGTTTGACAAGCTGGAAGCGTTTTATAACGAATACCTGAAATGAAATTGTTCACTGTAAGAATAAAAATACAAGGTGGTGAGCGTAATGAAAGCACTGAAGATATGCGGAAAAGTACTGCTGATAATTATGATAGTTCTTGTTGTGTTACTTATAATAGCCTTGCTTTTCCTGAAATTCTATCCTCCGATAGGAGATACACCGGGGAAGGATGAACAAAAATTATATTCTGAAAAAACCGACCTGTATTATGATAAGCAATTCCATAACGAGAATGATTTTACGGTAATGACAGGAGATCAGGACGAAAAAAGCAGCAAGACGGTTCCCGATAAAAAGCTCCCTGCCGAGAAGATCGAAAGCGTAGAGCGAGCTGCTGACGGAGAACTGAAAGTCACCTGGCTCGGTCATTCCACCTCTCTTATACAGCTCGGGGATAAGAATATCTTTATTGATCCCGTGCTGAGTGACCGTGCATCCCCTGTGGGCTTCGCAGGACCTGAGCGTTTTGCCGAACTTGCTCTGGAAATAGAGAATGTCCCCGATATTGATGTGCTTTTCATATCCCACGACCATTATGATCATCTTGACTATAATGTCATCAAGGCGATAGACAGCAAAGTGAGCCACTATGTCGTGCCGCTTGGGATAGATGTTATCCTCAAAGGCTGGGGCGTTGATGAGAGCAAGCTGCACCCTCTGTACTGGTGGGAGAGCATCGAGCTTGACGGAATTACATACACTCTTACTCCTGCACAGCATTACACAGGCAGAAATCCGCTGAAAATGAATGCGACCCTCTGGGGCGGTCTGTATATCAAAAACAGCGATCACAGCATTTATTATACGGGTGACACAGGCTACTACGATGTGTTTAAACAGGTTTTTGAACGCTTCGGAGAAACAGAGCTTATGCTCGCGGATGCGGGACAGTATGACAACGGATGGAATGAAACGCATATGTTCCCCGAGCAGACCATACAGGCTGCAAAGGATGTTCATGCAAAATGGCTGATACCTGTGCATTGGGGAGCGTTTTCGATCTCTAACCATGCGTGGTACGATCCGCCGGAAAGAGCAGTCAAAGCCGCTGAAGAACAGGGAGTGAACCTTGCGACACCGAGGTTGGGACAGACTGTAAGCTATGATGATATTTCTTCTTTCAATGAGCATTGGTGGGAGAAATATAAATAATATATCGGAGGAAACAGCTATGACAACAGCAGAATTTCTTGACTTCATGAACAGCGGCAATCGGGTCACAGCGGAGTGCGGTGTTCATCAGACAATGCACAGGCTCAGTCAGGAAGCTATCCGTATCACAATGGAGATCAATAACAACTATCATACTCCCGATGAGATCAATACGCTGATGTCGGAGCTTATCGGTGAGCCTGTTGAGGTCGGACTGTTTCCTCCGTTTTACACGGACTGCGGAAAGAATATTCATATCGGCAAGGGCGTGTTCATCAATGCAGGCTGTAAGTTTCAGGATCAGGGCGGTATCTACATCGGTGACGGTGCGCTGATCGGTCACAACACGGTGCTTGCCACGCTAAACCACGGGCTTCTCCCCGAAGAACGGCACGATCTGATACCGAAGTCAATTCATATCGGCAAAAATGTATGGATAGGCTCAAACTCAACTGTCCTTGCAGGCGTGACTATCGGAGATAATGCCGTTATCGGCGCAGGTTCGGTGGTCACAAAGGATATTCCCGAAAACATGATAGCTGTGGGAAGTCCTGCGAGAGTAATAAGGAGCATATTTGACAAGTAACTCAATGCAGCAAGCAGAAACAACTTTAATCTTTATATTCTTTTGACATAATACCTATCGAGGCTTTGATGCATTTAATTCAGCAGATGCCCTTTCAGTCAGCGCAGTTGCTGCAGTCAAGGGTGCTCCCGTTATCTACCTCAAAACAAGCGGCAAGCTTGACGATGCAACAGCTGCTTATCTTAAGTCGATTAAATGCGGTGTGAAGAAAGCATATGTTATTGGTGGCTCGGGTGTTATATCCGACGATATGATGAAAAAGGCTGGTGACGCTCTCGGTGTAACCCCGACGAGAGTTTTCGGCAAGGACAGATTTGCAACTTGTGTTGCAGTCAACGACACATTCAAGGACACACTGAACGGCGATACTATCTGCGTTACAACGGGTATGGATTTCCCAGATGCTCTTGCAGGCGGCGTGTTTGCAGCGCTCAACAAAGCACCTTTGTTCCTTGTCAATGGCAAGGTAAAAACGCTTTCGCTGAGCGATCAGCAGAAGTTTTACCTCAAAACAAAATCGCCGCAGAAACTCTATGTTTTTGGCGGAACAGGAGCTGTTCCTGATGGCCATGTTCAGACGGTTGCAAAAGCAAGTGTTTAGTCCATATATTAAAAAAGCCAATGCTTCGCATTGGCTTTTTTCGTCCTATTCGGTTGTTTTGGTTTACTACCATAAGACTATCATACGGGTTCGGGGGATAACCCTTCTCCCAAAGGGTTTCCCCCGACAGTTCAGCAAGCGTGGTGCATCAATACAGCTTTATATCGTAATAATACCTATACGTTTCTCCCGCTGCGAGTTTCAATGCGTGCGGTTTGTCCTCGATCGCCTCGAACTCGTCATCATAGAACGTCGGCACAGAAGTCCACGGCTCTAAGCAGACAAACTCAGCCCTGTCGTCGCCCGTCGGAGACCAGACGGTTATGCAGTCGCTCACAGGGTACTCCAGACGCACGTAGCTACCACCCTTTTTCGATCTCAGCGAGATCGCCTTTGAGTTCGGGAACTCCAGCGGTATCGAGTCGTTGTCGAACAGCGCTCTTGTCATATCAAGCGTCCTGCCTTTCTCAACAAGCACGACCTCCTCTCCGCCTAGCTTCTGCGTGATATGCTCGTCCTCGTCAAATTCAACATAGTGATCGTCAAAGCTGTCGCCGTCGTTCAGCGGACAGTTGAACGCAGGGTGCGCCCCAAGATAAAAGTACATATCCTCGCCGCCCGTGTTGGTGACAAAGTTCTCAACACGCAGGCAGTTGTCATTGATAGTATAGCGTACCTCCAGGCTGAATTTGTACGGATACTGCGCCAGCGACTCTTCGTTTTCCGTCAGCACAAAGCTCAGCGAGTTTTCGCTCTGCCCTTTGAACTGAAACTCCATATCCCTCGCAAAACCGTGGTTTCCCTTCATTTTATAAGCCTTGCCTTTAGCTGTGTAAGCCCTGTCCTTCGGCGAGCAGATAAACGGGAAAAGTATCGGCGCCCAGCGCTTCCATGCTACGCCGCACTGCCATAGATATTCCTTCCCGTCAAACCTGACAGAGTGCAGCTCTGCTCCGAATGTGTCAGCGGAAATTTCCAGCCTGTCATTTTTTATCGTGTAAAGCATATTATACCTCCGTTTCTAATGTTATCACTAAAATGATAACACATTTTCCTTGCGATTTCAATAGATGTCAGTGCGATGCCGAATGAAAATGAAAGCACGAGAACGAGCGAGAACGAGTGAGAAAAACGAAGAAAACATACAGATATATTGATTTAGTTTGTTCCCCTTTGCTCCCCGTGACTTTGCAAAAAATACTAACTCATGTTATACTATCCTAAACCGAAAGGTTGAGAATGTACATTCTATTATAGGAGAGAAAACCGTATACAGAAAGGAACAGAACTATGAGTGAGGAAAGAGTGATCGACATCAAAAAAGGCGGAAAGAATAAAGTTCCGCTGATAGTGACCATCGCAGTTATCGCATTGATCGCAGTGATAAGCATAATCGCATCGGCTAAGATCGTGCCTGCCGGCTGCACCGGAGTTGTAACGACCTTCGGCGAAGTTTCGGACACATCGCTGACAGAGGGCTTGCATTTTGTCATTCCCTTTGCTCAGAAGGTAGAGATAATCTCCAATAAGATACAGATCTATGAGACTACTGCTGATGCTGTCTCCAAGGACCTTCAGGCAGTTTCCACAAAGATCGCCGTAAACTACCGTATCAGAAGCGAAGCTTCCGCAAGGATATTCAGAGATATAGGCGTTGACTATAAGGACGTTATCCTTATGCCTACCGTTCAGGAAGGTATGAAGAGCGTGAGCGCAAAGTACAATGCAGAGCAGCTCATCTCACAGCGTGCAAGCGTTGCAGACGAGATAAAGACAGAGCTTGCAGCAAAGGTTTCCGATTACGGCATCGAGATCGAAAAGTTCAACTTCGTGAACTTTGACTTCTCCAAGGAGTTCAACGATGCGATCGAGGCAAAGCAGGTCGCAGAGCAGAACCTTATCAAGACAAGGACCGAGCAGAGCCAGGCTATCGTTGTAGCAGAGGCAGAGGCTAAAAAGAAGGTCATCGCAGCCGAAGCAGACGCAAAGGCCATCAAGGCAAGAGCAGACGCTCAGGCAGATGCCAACAAGACCATCGCAGCTTCCATCAGCCCGTCGCTTATCCAGTATCAGACCATAGAGAAGTGGAACGGCGTAATGCCTAAAGTTGCAAGCAGCGCAAATCCGCTGATCTCGCTTGACATTGACGACGAGAACAAGACCACTAATAACAGTACCCAGAGCAGTACACCTGCACAGACTCAGCAGTCAGGCAATCAGTAAATAAAAGGCAGAGCCTCAGATCAAAAAGGTCTGAGGCTCTTTTTTGCGTGTATGAAAAAGCCGCTGAAGGAATTTGCCCGTCCCATAGCTGCGCAGCTTTACAGCAAGGGAACTATTGGAGGTATAATATAAAGACAGATATATCTCTCTTTGGCAATAACATAGCACTTTGAACTCCCGTTGTCAATACGAAAACCCGAATTTTCTCCGAACTGTAAATATGCTGTTGCATTTTTGAAATCAATCTGTTATACTTATAGTATATAAATGTCCGCCTGTAAAAATTGTTACAATAAACCGAAAGGAGCGTTTGCTATGGGTGCTAAAGGAATACTTCTCATCGTGTCGGGTCTGATGTGCCTCGTGGGATTTCTTGTGATCTATCTGGGTATCAGAAAAAAACAAAGGTGTACCGAACCTGCTATTGCTAAGATTGTTGACATCAAACGGTCGGAGGATACCGATGAAAACGGCAAAAAATCATACAGCTACCAGCCTGTGCTGGAGTATACGGTCGGCGTAGAAAAGATACGCAAGACCGCAAGCGTCTCGTCAAGCAGACGTAAAGCCTATAAGATAGGTGACAATGTCAATATCAGATTCAACCCCATGAAACCTAAGGAGTTCATGACGGAAAAGCAGAAAACAGGCGCTTTTACGGGTGTATTCCTTATGGTGATAGCTGTCGGCATCGCAGTCGTTACCCTTATCTATGCATAAAAAACACATCACGGCAGGAGTTTTTTTCTGCCGTGCGTTTTTTTATCTTTTTTTAAGATCTGATTTAATGCAATTTTAAGGAACACGTGCTAAACTTGTCTTCGTGGGAGCGCTTTGCCTGCTCTGGATCGGCTCAATTTAGCTCCGAAAAGGGTTTAGTGGGCAAGTTGTACAATTTTTTGGTCTTAAAATGTCAAAAGGTTAGGTTTTTTCGCCGTTGACACAGCAGCATTAATGTGCTATAATTTATTCTACATAATTTAAAATGGGTAAATTGTAATTGTTTTATCATATATGGAGGTCAGACTGCTTATGGCAGATAAAAAAAGGCAAAAAAGCCGCAGTAAGTTGAAAGTCAGAAAAACAGGATATGTGATAGCGGCATTTGTAACGGCAATATCGCTTGGTCTGCTGGTGTGGCTGACAATGGATATAATCTCCTCAAAAGAGCCTGACAGCTCCGTTGCTCTCAAAAAAACGACGGTAACGACAACTGAGGGGACCTCTGTGGTGACAACACCTGCAAAAAAAGAGCCTACGACCGTTCAGACCGAAACAACGGAAAAGCCCGCAGCGGTAAAGGTCGATCCCGTCAAGCTCGAAGAAAAATTCGAGGTCGTTGAAGGCGGCGGACTTAAATTCTCGTGGCAGCCTTCCGCAAACGCAGCAGGCTATAATGTATACCGTGTAAACAACAATGTTCCCGAACTTATCGCAACGATAGAAAAAGCAGATGAGTGTACTTTTACTGACATCAATGCAGTTCCTGGCAACACTTACAGCTATATGGTCACTGCGTTTGCAAAAAAAGACGATCAGACAGTGGTCAGCGAAAGCAGCAACGTGATCTCTTATGAGTACCCGGAGCAAAGGTTCTGCGATTTTGTAAATCTATACCAGATCGTAAAGGGAACTCCTGTCTATAAATTCGTCAAAGGAAATCTTACTCAGATCAATGTTCTGTATGACGACGGTTATTTTACCGGTATGCCTGCTGAGGATTGCAAGGGATATATAGCGATAGACTATATGTTTGAAACGGTTTATGTCAAATCTGACAGAGTGAAAAGCGTCGAAGGCGCTGTTGCCCTGCCTACAAGTGTTATCGGACAGGAGGGCGGACAGATATTCGGAAGCTCTGCCTGCGGTCCTACCGCTTCCGCTGTGATCGTGCGCTACGATGTGGGCGAGGAGTGGAACAAGGACGATTGCATCAGATTTGCCGAAGCCAATAAGCTCTGCGATCAGGGCAGTATGACGGGAGAAGTCGGCGAAGGCGGAATGAGCGCACCTTATGTAATAAAGTTCATCGAGATGTACTCAAACGGTCAGTATTCTGCCGAGAATATTTACAGCGATAAGGAAAAGCCGTCAGAGACTCTGAAAAAGCAGATAGATAATGGCCGCCATTCTATCCTTTCCGTAAGATATGCCTGGGGCGTTGTCCATCACCCGTATTCTATCGTACACTTTATCGAGCCTTGCGCATATACAGTAGAGAACGGAAAGCTGTTCTTCTATTACGGCGATACTTCCTACGGAAACGGACCTAAAGGTCTTGTAAAAGTCTCAGCCGATGAGATCGACCAGTCTGTTGCAATGGTAGACAGCGAGCCAAAATGTATAATCGTTCTCAAACCGAACTCATCTGCAAACAACCAGAATAATGATGCGCAGAATACCGCACAGTAATATCAGAACTCACATTTGAGCTGACCCGAAACGGTCAGCTCTTTTATTTTCCCGTCTTCAAAGACCGCCGAAAAATCCTGCCCGTTTATGCTGCCCTTTTCGGTGAGTACGCCGTCCTGCTCCGAACAGGTAAGCTCACGCTTGTTTATCAGCTGCTCCATAGCACCGCAGCAAAGACTTGCCATAGAGTACTGCGAGACGTCTTTCCTGTCAAGCTCGTATTTCAAGCCTTCCAGCTCCAGCGTGCAGACGTTTCCCGTAAAGCCGAGTTTCAGCCCCTTTACCGTTTCAGGCTCAGAAAAAGCCAGCTCCCAGATGTCCGCATCTGCCCGTGAGAGCTTTACATTGTACTCCTTGTCGTCCTGTGTTATCTTTACGTCCGATGAGAACTTTTCGTCAACATCGCACGGTTTTGCGCTGCCTCCCGATGAGCATGAACACAGCATTGCCGCAGACAGCGTAAGCGTTAAAAGAATTTTTTTCATAAAAAAACACCTTTCATATTATCAGACTTGTACTCTAAATATATGAAAGGTATTTAATAATATTACTCTCTTTTTACAAAAGTGTTCCTAAGATAAATAAGAATTTATCAAACTGAATTTGTAAACTTAATATTTTTGATTGTTCTTACAAGTTCATATTGATATGTCTTAAAATATTTATTCCAGAATCCTCGTGCATTCGGATTAGCCGTTCCGTGTCCAACCCATAGATATCTGGCATCCTTTTGTTTTTCATGTTCAATGACAAATTGAAGCAAATCTTTAGAAAGAGAACTTCCTCTATATTTCGGCATCACATATATTTCCCCTACATTTACCGATTTGGTGCTATGAAAAGCAAACACATCTGATTCACTATTACTTTCTATCATTCCAATTATTTCATCATCCTTTGAAAGAGCAATATGAAGATTCGTCTCTGAATCCATAAAAAATTCTTTGTATACCTGCTCTGTAAATTCATGACCTGGATAAAAAACAGGTGCCTGTTTTAAATGTTTTATTATTGCATCTGTCAGTGTCCATATTTCATCCCAGCGTTTTTCAATTTCATCTTTCTCCAAAGTCTTAATTGTATATGTATCGTTAAATTGG
Organism: uncultured Clostridia bacterium; assembly: GCA_947307175.1. Taxonomy (GTDB): domain Bacteria; phylum Bacillota; class Clostridia; order Oscillospirales; family Ruminococcaceae; genus Hominimerdicola. Next base: position 468 of record CAMZIK010000064.1, on the reverse strand, counting down.
TAAGGATAATCTGTAATTTCAAGTCTGCCTTGTTCGTAAATATAGCCAAATTGCATCATTGAAAACAATGCTAATGCTTCATAATCATGAGCATACAGATTTATTTGAAATTTTGTATCACCATTACTTATTACTGTGTCTGATAGTTTACAGAATAATTTTGACAGGGTCTTTTCTGATGAAGCATAATACCCATACACGGGCACATTGCAAGTTTGAATTCCATCATTACTCCATAAAGAATAGTATAGAACACCTTGTTCATCAACTCCATTATCAATAGCAATGCTGTTCATATCAGATAATTTATCACATATCTTTTCTTTAAATAATTCAAATGCTACAGCTTCTAGTATTGAGTTGTTTGAACATTCTATCAGATATTTTTCATACAATTTTTCAATCATGACGATTTTTTACCCCATTCATCAATCAACAATATAGTTTTAAATTCTTTCGTCAAACTCC
>CAMZIK010000063.1 GCA_947307175.1 uncultured Clostridia bacterium | reverse complement strand
TCGCATCAGCTTATGATGCGCCTCTGCTTCTTGGCACTGAGCGTCACATCACGGCTCAGACCGAGGCGGAACTCAAGAGATTGAAAGCGAAAAACGTGATAGTTGTCAGCACTAACGGAGCGATAGGCGCAAACGCAAAAGCCGAGCTGAAAGCGTTGAAGTTGAACACGACCTACATCGAGGGCAAGACGAATTATGAAACGGCTGCAAAGGTTGCTAAGGCGTTGCAGGCAAAGACCAAGAAAGCACCTGATACTATCCTCTTTGCAACTAGCGGTTCTTTTGCGGACGCATTGTCCGTTTCGCCTGTGGCAGCGATAAAGAATGCGCCGATCATTTATCTGAAGAACAAGGGAAGCATTGACAGTGCAACAGCTAACTACCTCAAGTCTGTAAAGGGCAAGGTAAAGAATGCTTATATCGTCGGCGGTGATGGTGTTATAAGCGATGCGATGATGAAGAACGTTGCAGACGCACTTGGACTTTCTGTAAACAAGACCTTGGATCGTGTCGCAGGTAAGAACAGATACGAGACTTGCGTTGCAGTCAACAACAAGTTCAAGTCGCTGCTCAAAACAGATGGCATTTGCGTGGCAAAGGCGCTCGATTTCCCTGATGCGCTCGCAGGAGGAGTTTACGCTGCAAAGACAAAGCAGGCGCTTTTCCTTGCGGACGGAAAGAAGCTTCAGGATGTTCAGAACACATATCTGAAATCAAAGAACGCTTCCAAGATAACCGTTTTCGGCGGTGTCGGAGCGGTTCCAGATGACCTTGTAAAGCTTATTGCAAAGGCGAGCGTATAAATTAATACGGACTGAAAGGCGTGCAGAGATGTGCGCCTTTTTTGTGTGCCTAAAAATGAACGGGTATTTGTGCAGGAAAACCAATTCTGATCGGAGTTAAATCATATATCAAATACAAAGAAAACAAATATGTAAATTTTTCAAGTCGCAAACGATTGCGATGTAAAAGTTTGGGGTGCGCATTTAGTTATTACGCTGAAATTAATTAAAATCTATTGACCTTATATTAGTAATAGTATATAATAAAAGCAAGGATTTATTTTGAAATTTTGTAAAGGATGTGAGATATATGAAAGCTAAGAAAAGGTTTTTAGCAATGATGCTGAGTGTTCTGATGATACTGAGCTTTGTTTCGTTCCTGCCGCAGAATGCTTTTACTGACGGTACGACAATGACGGCGGCAGCAGATGACGAACAGGTCGTTGTTTCACAAAGCAGTGAAGACGAGATCGTCGGAAAGATCATTTCGCAAAGTGATCTTGGAACAGTCGAGCTGATCGACGATTCATTAGTCAAAGATGTACCAACATTCAATTCGGTAACTTCCGACATCAACGCTGTTAGTAACAGCTTTGTTACAAGCACAGGAACAAAATACGGTTATAATTTCCTTGCTAAAGTAAGCAAAGGCGCAAAGCGTCAGCAGTTCTACAATGATGTGTATCAGATGTGTGTAAAGTTCTGGAATCAGACCATTGACCACAGCACTCAGACATACAAAAGTTCTGCCGGAAACACATTTTACATCATTCAGATGCTTGACCACAAAAAATACGGTCTTACTATCGAGGAAGCAGTAGCTACTTATTCAGTAGTAAAGCATGACAACCCGTCATTCTATTTCCTTCCTACGACCATAGCATGGAACTTCAGCGGTAGTCTTGCTCCTCTCGTTCCGATGGAACATGCATCAAAAAGCACAAGAAAAACGCTTCAGGACTCTATAATCTCTTACACAAAGAAAATGAGTGGCATGGTAAAGAGCAACTATACTAACTACTATAAAGCACTCACATTCAACAACTATATTCGTGATAACTATGACTATGCACTGACCAACGGTTCTGCTTCTCAGGAAAACTACGCTCACAATATAATCGGTCCTATCAAGTATAAAAAGGGCGTTTGCGAGGCATTTGCAAAAGTTTATCAGCTTATCCTGAACTATATCAAGCTTGACAATATCTATGTTATCGGTAAAGGCAACGGCGGCGGACATGCATGGAACATGGTCAAGTTCGACAACGGCAAGTACTATTATGTTGATACAACATGGAACCAGAATACTAATTCCAACAAATACTTTGCAAAGGGAACAAAAGCCTTTGTGGAAACTTCACCTACCCATGTAGCCTATACCAAGGATACAAAGTATCTTGACTTCCTTTACGACCTGCCAACAGTTACTTCTGGCGATTATAACGGCACAAAGGAAAAATACAATGTGAATAGTATTAAAGACTGTATTATTGAATTGAAATCAGATAGTTATATTTATGATGGAACGGCCAAAAAGCCTTCTGTTACTGTAAAGCTTGGTAATAAAACACTTGTAAAAGGAACAGACTACACTGTTACATATAAGAATAATGTAAAAGTTGGAACAGCTACTGTTACTATAATAGGTAAAGGCAATTATACAGGCTCAGTTACAAAGACGTTCAAGATAATTGCAAAAGCAATAAGCATTTCAGGTGCAACAATACACGGACCGCAGTCAAGCTATTCATATACGGGAAAAGCGATCGCTCCAGCTGTAAAAGTTGTTTTGAACGGAAAAACACTTACCAAGGGAACGGATTATGCTGTTACATATAAGAATAATGTAAAAGCAGGAACAGCTACAATAGTAGTAACAGGTAAAGGCAAATATACAGGAACTATCTCAAAGACCTTTACGATCAAGAGAGGTTTTGTATGGGGCAAGGACAACTGGAACTTCAATAACTCATATAAATATTTCTATGCAGATCCTTATCTGAATCAGATAAACTATCCATATTTTTCAGTACTGCTTAACAACCTTTCCACTAAATACAACAGCGATTTAGGATCGTCAGAGTTCAGGAGAGCTTATAGCGCCATGCTTGAAGACTGGGGCGGATCGTGCTACGGAATGTCGGCGCTTGAGCTGCTGTCGGTTAGAGGCTTGCTCAAATATTCCAAATTCCAGTCGGGTGCTACGAAGCTGCATGACTTTTCAGCTCCGAAAAAGAATGAGACAATAGAATCGCTTATCACATACTATCAGATCCTTCAGAACAAAGACAGCGTTGCGTACGAAAAGAATAAAACATATTACAGTACAAATAAGGAAAACCTTCAGAAGATCGCTTCTCTGCTTGAAAAAAATCCGACAGTTCTCGTATGCTTCAGTCAGAAAAATTTCGGAGGACATGCAGTCCTTGCATATTATCACCAGACAGGAAGCTGGAGCGTCAATGGAGTCAAGTATCAGAAACGTTTCAAGATATGTGATCCTAACAGCTCGATGAAGGATAATGAGAATTACTACATTTACTACAATGCTGATAATTACAGATGGACGATCCCGAATTATCGGAGTTCCGGTGTTGATTCAGTATACGGTGCAAAATTCTTGCTGATAACCGCAGATGTCAACCTTGTCAATGACGGCGGATATTTGTCAGGAACCAAGAAGTACAATTCTTCAAGCAACAGTTATATTGCAAGACTTGATTCATCTGTTGTGCTGGATAACATTACTGTTGAAAAATGCACAGATATGAACGGAAATGACAGCAAGGATGTTACTGATAACGACATCAGGGAACGTACGGATTACACAATAGGCGGATCGAGCAAGGGCAAAGACGGTTACGATCTTTTTGATGCTGATTCGGCTTACAAGGTAACACAGCGCAACGCTGGCAAGCTTGATATGTCAATAAAGTATGCTGACAGTTACCTTACGGCTGTATCTGAAAAGGGAACTCAGGCGGTGTTCGATAAGAACGGTCTGGTATCAATTAGCGGAGAAAAAGCTAAGTTCAGCCTTTCAATGACACTTGATGAAAATCTTACGAGAAGCTGGTCAACGATCAGTGTATCCGGCATCAACGCATCGGAAGCTTCGGTGAAAAAAGCAAACAATGGCTGGATAGTAAGTGCGGACAGACTTGAAAACGTTCAGGTCAATGTCAGCAGAAGACTTGATGGAACATCAACTTATTTCACAACTGATTATAGCTCGGTATTGATATTTGAGATCGATGAGAGGACTATCGGAATTGCCGCTGATACTGACAATAACGGAACATATGAAACTGTTCTTAATACGCAGTTCAATAATGGCATTTCTCAGAACAGCAGCTTCAATAATGCTATCTCAATGTTCCATATTGATACAGCAATACATAGCTGGATAACAGATAAAAGATGCACAAACAGTTTTGCTGCATAGATCATCTTTTAGCATTTGAATAATTAGTATTGACTCAAAAGGCGTGCAGGAATGTGCGCCTTTTTTGTGTGCTGGAAATGTGATTACTATTGACTTTGGTGTGGCAGAGTAGTATAATTTACTTGAATAATCTGCTAAGGCAGGGAATGGGGGAATACTATGAAAAAGAAGCTTTTATCGGGGCTGCTGGCGGTTGCTCTGCTGCTTGGCTCGGCGGTGGCGTTGCCTGAGGGCGTGTTTGAGACAAGCTCGACCATTACAGCGAGTGCGTTGGTGGACGGAGATTTTGAGTATGAATGTTACCTCGATAATGATTGGGCAACGATAACCAAATATAACGGAACAGATAGTCATGTAACAATTCCTTCGACAATCGGTGGAAAGAAAGTTACAAGCATTGGCAGTGGTGCATTTTTTGAGTGTACAAGCCTTACAAGCGTAACTATCCCAGGCAGCGTTACAAGAATTGGCTGGAATGCGTTTTCTGGTTGCTCAAACCTTGCAAGCATAACTATCCCCAAAAGCGTTACAAGCATTGGTATTTATGCGTTTAACGGCTGCACAAACCTCACAAGCGTAACTATCCCCGACAGTGTTACAAGCATTGACAAAAGTGCGTTTTCTGGCTGTACAAGCCTTACAAGCGTAACTATTCCAAGCAGCGTTACAAGCATTGGCAGGGAGGCGTTTAGGGAATGCTCAAACCTTAAAAGCGTAACTTTGCAAAATGGTGTTACAAGCATTGGTGTTTATGCGTTTTATTACTGTTCAAATCTTACAAGCGTAACTATGCAAAAAGGTGTTAAAAGCATTGGCTATGGTGCGTTTTATTGCTGCAAAAAGCTTACAAGCGTAACTATCCCTGACAGCGTTATAAGCATTGATAAAGAGGCATTTGGATATTATTTCGACCGCGAAACATGGTCTGATCAAAAAGTCAACGGTTTCACAATAAACGGTTATAAAGGAACTGTTACTGAGAAATATGCAAAAGAAAACGGCTTCAAGTTCGTTGAGATCAAACTGCCCAAGCAGTCTCGCTTCGCCGGCGCAAACAGGTACGAAACCGCAGCGCTCATTTCCAAGGGAATGTACAAGAACGGAACGGGTACGGTAATTATTGCGACAGGTATGGATTATCACGATGCTTTGGTTGCAGTGCCGCTTGCAAATGCTTATAATGCGCCTTTGCTTCTCACGACTGACAAGCAGGTGACAAAGCAGACAGAAGCAGAGCTTGCAAGGCTGAAAGCTAAGAAAGTAATCATAGTTAGCACAAACGGTGCAGTCGGCAGCAAGGTCAAGGCAGCACTTGCTAAGTACAACCCAACAATGATAAGCGGAAAAACATGCTTTGAGACTGCATCGAAAGTCGCAACAGCTCTCCAGAAGAATGTCGGCAAAGCACCTGATACCATCTTCTTTGCAACTGATTCTGCATTTGCTGATGCCCTCTCTGCAAGCCCGATAGCCGCTATCAAGAATGCGCCGATCATTTATCTGAAGAACAAGGGAAGCATTGATTCAGCTACGGCAGCTTATCTCAAGTCTGTAAAGGGCAAAGTAAAGAACGCATACGTTATTGGCGGCGACGGAGTTATCTCTGATGCGATGATGAAGAATGTGGCGACGGCGCTTGGACTCAAAGTAAACAAAACTGTGGTTCGTGTGGCCGGCGCAAACAGATACGAAACTTGCGTGGCTGTAAACAAGAAGTTCAAGAGTGTGCTGACAGGCACGGGAGTTTGTGTGGCAAAGGGACTTGATTTCCCTGATGCACTCGCTGGAGGCGTTTACGCAGCAAAGAACAAGCAGGCACTTTTCCTTGCGGACGGAAAGAAGCTGCAGGACGTTCAGGGCAGCTACTTGAAAGGCAAGAATGCTGCTAAGATAACCGTTTTCGGCGGAACTGGTGCAGTCAGCGATGAGCTTGTAAAGGTAATAGCACAGGCAAGTATTTAAACCAAACAACAACCCAAAAGGCGTACAGAGATGTGCGCCTTTTTTGTGTGGGTTGAGGCGGTTTGTGGAGGGTGGAGATCGGGCTGAGAAAGGGTTTGGAGGAGGTGGGGAGAGTAGGACGAGGCATGCAGGAATGTGCGCCTTTTTTGTGTGCTGAGAGTGCTTGCGGTGGGTGGGAAATGGCTTGGCAGAGGTGGGGAGAGTAGGACGAGGTGACAGAAATGTGCGGCTTTTTGTGCGCAAGTGAAAATATGTAAGGTGTAACTAAGCCTGACTATATCCTGTTTCATTCATCATTTGGAGAAAAAACTGTAAAAGTGGAATAATGGCCTCAATTTATGATGCCAAAATGGTGTTTTGGGCATAAAAAAGCACATATCTTCGCAAACTGCGTTGAAATGTGCTTGTTTTTTCTATTTCCGACCCCGAGCAAAACACTTTCAGGCTTTTTGCGTTATGTACTGCCCTGCCAGACTGCAATAAACACTTTTGAATAATCCCTTGACAAAACTCCCGCCGTATGCTAAAATAATATGCAGTATACTGCATATTATTTTAAGGAGGAGAGAAATGGACATTTACAACTCGCCTGTATTCACCTCGCTGGTTGAGATCTCTCGGCTTGCGAACACGCTGCAAAGCGTTATGGATATGGGAATGGACGACATCACATCAAGGCAGTGGCTGCCGCTGATGATACTCGGCAGGTGCAAAGATGCGCCGAACCTTAACCAGCTTGCCGAGAAATGCGGCATAACACGGCAGAGTGCAAAGCAGCTTGTTGACAAGCTCGCAGAGAAAGACCTTGTGCGGCTTGAAAGGTCAGCGGGCGACAGGCGGAATATGTGCATAGTCATCACGGAAAAAGGGCGCAGCTGGGGGAAAGACAATCTCGATAGGAATGTGCAGTTCGTGACCGAGCTTTTCGGCGGGATACCACAGAAAGATATCGAGGTTTTCACCGATGTTCAGCAAAAACTCCTCCAAAGATTAGAACAGATAAAGCAGCAGCTGAAAACGGAGGAATGAACAATGAAAAAGGAAACAACAAAACAGAAACTTGATGTATGGGTGATACCACGGCTGATATTGTTTGTGGTGCTCTCTGCGGCAATCTCAACGCCGCTGCGCATATTTTCGGAGGCTGTTATAGAGGGAAAGAAAGGTGCGCCCGAATTTATCACGGCAGGGTTTCTGATATACGGGGTGTGTGCAGAGCTTGTGCAAGCGATCGGTTACTTTGTGCTCGGAAGATGTCTGCCGATAAAAAGCGGTGCTGTGCGTGGACTTGCGTATATGTCGCTGATACTTGTAACAAGTTATCTTCCGAACATTCTTGGAATGGCTGGCGGCGACGGAAAGATAATCGACGACTCGCTGACGGTTGGGATAGTTGTAGTCGATGTTATATCATATCTGTCAAAAGGACTTATCCTTGGGCTGCTGATGAAAAAGTATGACCTTGCAAAGCCTTCGGTAAAGAGCAAAGTCATAGGTTCAAAGTTTGGAGTGCTTTGCATAGTCTGCGGAATTGTTTTTGCAGCACTCAATGTAATCACCGACCTTGCGGCAGGTGCTGCGGACAAGTCATGGAAGCTTTGCAGCATACTTGGCGTTTCTTCGCAGAGGGAAACTGTTTTCTACATTGTGTTTACAGTATTTGTGTTTGTCGCAGGTGCGCTGCTTCCGATATGGTATCGCTGTTGTATGTCCGATGATGTTTCGGTCAAGGGTGCGCTGCTGTGTTCGGCAAAGGTTACGGTTTTTGTATGGCTGCCGAATGTGCTGATAATGGCGTTCTTCGGAACTCCCGCCCTGCTTACCTGTGCCTACGGCGCAGCTTATGCCGTAATGGTAGCTGTGTGCGTGCTGGTTTACAGAAAGCTAACTCAAAACAAATAGATACAGCAAAAGCCTGAGAGCAAAACACTTTCAGGCTTTTTAACGGTCACGCTGAGAACTCAAACTCTGTTCCCTTCTTCAGTCGATGCTCAAACAGTGCTGCAAAGAACGCAAGTGCGACAAATATTCCGACCTTTGTTATCAGTGCAGGTATCGGCAGGTCTACGCCTGCAAGCAGCTGAAAAACAGTTTGCATGGGCAGAATGATTCCTATGTATATGCACACTCTCAATATCATCCGCAGCAGCACATAGCCTATAAAGCTGCCCTTGCGAACAAGAAAAAATGCAATGAACATCAGTGGGCTGATGATGCCCATATCAAGCACATATGTCACCTCGGTGGTATAGACCTCGATAAGCTCAAGCGGTCTGCCCTTTGCAAGAGCTGTGATTATATCGGGCAGCCACGCCACAAAGAGCGATATGCCCGACAGGAGCAGGAACACTTTTATGCCTTTGGTGACTGGATAGATGCAGACTTTTTCATGCTTTGCGCTGATTGTCTGAAACCGTGACATCAGCATGCAAACGCTGAAAAGGCAGATGCTGAACAGCAGAATATACAAAAGATGCAGCTTATTGTATGTTGCGCCGAACGACAAACTTGCCGAATAGTAAAGCAGCAATGAGAGGTTGCCGAAGCAGCCGATAAGGCTTTCAACGCTCTGCTCTTTGCGTTCTCTGACAAAAGACCATATCGACAGCGGAACTACAAGCAGCAGTATCGTCAGGTCAGTGCCGACGTAAAGAGGTGCTTTGAAAAACGAGTCGTTTTTATATATCCCGTATCCCCACATTTTTACGCTGTCGCCATACTGATTGGTGACTTCATACGAATGCGAGGTGCTGAAAGAAAGCACGCCCGTGACGGTCACAACCGCCACAAGCAGTATCGTCAGTACATTCATCAGCTCAAAAATCTTTTTGTTTTCTTTCATTGTTGTCTCCTTTTTAGTTCAGTCCTCAAACGTCCCGAGCAGCTTGCTGAGATTTTTGGACAGGCTGCCTATCTCCCCGTCAGAGAACGAGGAAAACAGCCGGTCTGTCTCGGCAGCAGCCGTCTCGGCATTCTCTTCAAAATACCTATAGGCTTTTTCTGTCAGCTCTACTTTTAAGGCTCTTGCATCGCTGTCCGATTTACCGATCACTACATATCCCTTGCGTTCAAGCGGCGTGAGCAGCTTCTTAACGTTCTGCCGTGTGGTTCCCGTAAACTCGGCAATGCTGTTGATGTTCTTCTCATTCTCTCCCATTTTTGAGATCATAAGCAGCAGAAACCACTGTCTGAATGTGATGTCGGGCAGCATTTGATCGCCGAATTTGATTATCTTGTTTGACAACAGGCAAATGCACCCGATGATATACTCCTCATTTTCTGTTCTGTCCATAATGCGCCTCCGAATATGCAACTTGTTGCCTTTTATTATACGCAACCTATTGCATATTGTCAAGAGCAAGCCTTTAAGTTTAACATTTTCTTTACAGTTGCCACTGTTTTCCCGATAACTTAACGGTCACGCCGAGATCCGGACCGGGACACGAATGTATGATTTCCAAAATGAAAAAGCCTGTAAAGCACGCAGGAAAGGCTTTTGGGCAAAGCAAAAAGTACCCGCCAAATAACATGCAGCATCTGTTCGGCGGCAGCGAGAAGCTCCTCGACATTCATTGTTTCCTTGCCGAGCATAATGCTTTCAGGCTTTTTGTGCGTTATGTACTGCTCTGCGGGATATGTAAAGATCATTGAGGTCTTGACAAGTGGTTCAATATGGATTATAATGTAGTTACCGAACGGTTACCTATCAACAGGGAGGTATTACAGATGATAAAAAACAGACAACAAACGGTAGGTGCATTTTTCAAGAAAAGGAGGAAACTGAAGGTGTTTCTGATAATTCTGCTTGTCATTATCATTGCGCTGGCGATAGATTTTTTCATTGTGAGACATATCGCACTCAAGCGATTTGAAAAGTACGAAGCGATGGCGGAAAGTGCCGACACGTCTTACGGAAAGATAAGCTATATCGACAAGGGCGAAGGCGAATCTTTCCTGATCATTCACGGCATTACAGGCGGCTACGATCAGGGCTTTGATGTTATGGGCGAGCGGACAGATTCGTACAGAGTTATCGCTCCGTCAAGGTTCGGCTACCCTGGAAGCGACCTGCCTGAAAACGCAACTGTGGATATGCAGGTCGAGGCATTTGTTGAGCTGCTTGACAAGCTGGGCATAGAAAAGACTTTTGTCACGGCAACGAGCGCAGGCGGAACAGTGGCGCAGAGGTTTGCACTGCTGCACCCCGAAAGGTGCAAGGGTCTGGTACTGTACTGCTCGGGCTATCCCGAAAAGGAAAAGCCGACTGAATCCGCAAACGGTATGACAGGTCCGCCGTCATTTTTCTGCAACGATTTTATGATGTGGCTGATAAGCCCGCTGTTCAAGCCGATGATGGGAATGGACAGGAGCGTCATCAAGCAGATAATACCGATGAAAGAGCGCAAGGCAGGCATTGCGTTTGACGGCGATGTTGTCAACAAAGACCACACTGACAACTACGACAACTACGATCTGCGCAGTTTAAAAGTCCCTGTGCTTATCATTCATTCCGAGGACGACAAGCTCGCCGACCCCGAAAAAGCAAAGTTCTGGAGCGGCAAGATACCGGACTGCAAATCGGTTTTCTTCTCGGGCGGCGGACACCTTATGGACGGCAACAGCGATGAGATAAACAGCGTGGTAGATGAGTTTGTGGAGGAAAACAAATGAGCACTAAAGAACTTATACTTGAAGAGGCGTTAAAACAGTTTTCGGAAAAGGGTTTTGCGGGGACATCAATGAGCGAGATAGCAAAGCCGCTTGGCATAACGAAAGCTGCGCTGTACAAACACTTTGAAAGCAAACAGCAGATATTTGATGAGATAATCGCCGAGTCGGAAAGCAGATACAAAGAGATACTTGAAAAGCTGTCGATACATTTTCAAGGTGGACAGCCTGACAAGCAGGACGTTGCCGTTTACAGCAGCATTTCCATTGAGGGACTTTGCGAAAGCGTTCTTACATTTGTACGGTTTTCAATGAGCGACGAGTATTCCAGACAGGTGCGCCGTATGCTGACCATCTCGCAGTTTCAGACTGCAGAACTGAGCGGAATGTTTACCAAGCGGTATGTTGATACTATGCTCGAATATGACGAAAGGCTCTTTGAGCAGCTTATCGGCTCGGGTATTATCAGGAGCGGAGACCCGAAGGCTCTGGCAGCGATGTTCTATGCACCCGTTCTGATGTATATGGGCATATGGGACAGGCAGCCTGACAGAGCAGCGGAGTGTGAGGCGGCAATAAAAAAACACATTGAACAGTTCTGCAAAATGACAAAAACCTGAGAGCAATGACGCGTTCTGGCTTTTCAGAGGAATTGAGGGTACCATCTGCATATTCAGACCAGCAGCGATTACGGATCCAGATGGACAAATACAGGATTCCTGTTCGTCCAGGAAAGAAATGGCATCGAGGGTAAACCAATGCATCCTGATTCCGTAAATATATGGCTAAGGTCATTTGCTCAAAGGCACGGACTTGGTCATATAAACCCTCACTCATTCAGACATACAATGGCGAGTCTGCTGCTGCACGGCAATATGGACATAGGAGCAATAAGCAAAAGGCTCGGTCATGCAAAAATTTCAACAACGTTAGATATTTATTCACATATTCTTAAGGAAAGCGATGAGCAATCGGCAGAAACGATAGCCGACATCGTACTGAGAAAAGAAATGGCATAAGAAAAAAATCAAGTCGCACGGCAAACAGCTGTGCGGCTTTTTCGTTTACATAATAATGGTATGAGAATACTAAACTACATAAATAAAGCCGAGATGAAGTGGTCTCGGCTGTGTTTATCAGACTGCATCAGGAAGATATGAAACTGGTCAAAAATCCTTTATCTGCGCATCTTGAAGCCTCAAAAACGAGCTTTCGGAAATGTGTCCTGGAGGTGTCCTAGAAGCGGTTTTTTGGACAAAAAATACGCTGCTTGAGATGCCTCAAACAGCGTATTTGCGTGGCTGCGGGAGCAGGATTTGAATGTATGCCCAAGTGCCTGCAAAAGCCGTAGAATGGGGACTATATGATTGTTAAAAATGTGTGTTCAACAGTCGTCCTACGACTGTTCAACATCCTCTTGATTTACTATGTCGTTAAAGTAGTTGTCGATTTTTTCATCTTGCTTAAGACGTTCGGATGAAAATGTCTGCTGATAAACTGATTTAAGGATGTTATCAGTAGACCAACCACCTCTTTCCATAGCATACTTGTCAGGGACACCGAGCATAAGCATTACTGAAGCGTTTAAGTGTCTCAGGTCATGGAAGGTGATATCAATGCCATGCTTCAGTACCCTGCGCTTAAAGCGGCTTCGCAGAGCTTTTGGCGTGATCTGAAGGATTGGGTCGGTGTCGTTTTCGTGCGGAATTGCTTTGATAAGCTCAAGTATGTAATCGCGGAGCCGCAGCGTTCTTACGCTTTTTTCGGTCTTGCAGCCATCACGAAGTTTGTTGCCATTCTCGGTCATTATGACAGTCCGTCTGATGTGCAGCAATTTGTGTTCCGCATCAACATCTTGAAACTGCAAGCCTGCGACCTCGCCGATTCGCAGCGAAAGCCATGCTGCCAACAGAACCGGCAGCTCGATTTCGTCACCCTTAAAAATGGCGAATATGGTAGGAAAGTCGGGCAGTTCCTTTTCCTTCTGGATGACTTTTGGAAGCCTTATGTTGTTCAGGTTTACATCGACATCAAAGAACCTAAGTACGGACTTGAATAAGCCAAACGCATTCTTGATGTACTTGGGACTAACTCGATTGTTTTCAATGCTTATCGCCCGCTGAATATCAGTGGTTCTAAGATCGCACAGCCTTGTTCTATGAAGGCACTTGAAGGCATTATTCGCGATCTGATTGTAGGTGCGAATTGTTGTTGGTTGGATAATACCTTCTCGAGTTTCGATGTAATACATCATAGCTTCTTTTACTGTACTTGTTTCATCGGGTGTGGTGTTGTTTCGACCTTCGAGAAAGTCCCGTGCCATCTTCAATGCTTTTACCTCGGTACGTGCTGTAAATGACCTTTGCACTCTTTTGCCGAAGTCATTATAGAATGGAACGACTACATTGTAATTACCGCTTGGGAGTAGTCTTGCTTTCATTATGATTACCTCTTTTCATTTTGGTTGTAAGGTATGGTATAATGAAAGTTATGTTTGTATCATTATACCATACCTGCGACCATTTGTAAACCTTAACTAGCCAAAAGCTCATCCAGCTCTAGGCCTTCGCTCAGCAAAAAGTTTTCGAGTTTGCCAAGTGTGATGTTCTTTGCGTCTTTGTCGTACTCTAAAAGCGTACGCTCGCTTACTCCTAAATAAGCGGCGAGGTCGTGGTTAGACAAGTTATGAAGCTGCTGATAATACCGAACTTTACACCACACTTTCTTGTGCAGTGTAATCTTGTTTTTGCTTTTTGCCATTTGATCATCCTCCTTAATCTTTGGTTTTGGTCGTTTGCGAATCGGCTTTGCTACCATTGTTTTGCCTTCCGCTGCGCAGGAAGTCTATGAGCAGCTCAAGGTTGACCAGTGCCCTATTACCGGTGTACACCGCAGGAATAAGTCCTTCCTTGATCCACATGCGCAGTGCATTCTCGGGAATCTGCAGTTCCTCGGCGGCACAGCGTATAGTCCTCATGCGTGGGATTGTTGGTTCATTCATTGCTGTTTTCCTCCTTTTGGGTTTTACGGTTGCTATTTCGAATGAGGTCAATCAGAGAGTAATTTGTGCCATTTGATTTGACTACTTGTTCGAAAAACGCTTGAACATAGATATCAAGGGTTGTGCTTGCTTGGCTGTGACCAGTTGTGCTTTGGCGCGCCTCATGGAAAAGAGCACATATAACGGAATTATTCATTTGACGCAACGATCGTACATCAACGGGAGCCATTTGGTGCGTACAACAAATTTTCCGCAACCAGTAATTTGGAATAATTGGTACCAGTGGATGTCCATTAAGTGTAGTAAAGATAAGGTCAGTGTCATGCACCACATCATTATGAGCTTTTGCCTGCTCATTTTGATATGTTTTGAGCGCGGATAAAGCAGCTCTGGTGTAGGTGCCTATCTGGAGCGCTCTATCGAGCATCATGGTTGGGTGTGGTTTGTACCATTCATCCATCGGTCTTGATGCTTGCCGTATTTGGATGACTCCATCCTGAATATCACTCCATCTAAGGTTAGTTACTTCGCCGCGCCGTGCTCCGATATCAATCATGATAGCGAAGAAAGCCTTATGCATTATGTTGGTGTCCGGATCGTCCATAAGATCAAGAAACCTATTGATCTCATTGATCTCGGACAAGACGACCTCAGGTGAGTCGCACTGCGGCTGGCTTGGATCATGCGGATCACGATCCTGGATTCTGCGGTTTCTTGCTTTCATCATTTCATTTTTTGTCATGATAATCATTCCTCCAAACAGTTTGTAAAAATAAAAAAGATGTCACATCTTTAAATCATAAAAAATGATAAAAAAATGAAACATCTTTAATCGTAAAGTATTATCTGATATCTTTTGATATCGTTGTTTTATTTATATGATATTTTTCAAAAAAACACAAGAAAAAATGATGCTAAAAGATGGCGCTTTTACAATCTTTGTATGAATGCATAATTCCTCGACTGCAATTTATATAAGATAGGTGCAATTTGCACAATCAAGGAGGGCGAGAGCAACGGGACATCAAATATGCGAGCCCAGGGAATATGATGGTCATAGAGATTCTTTTTCAATATCACAGACTCATACCTTGCTATATTCTTAAAAGCTCTATATAAATCAAAGGACCGACCTATGTTTTGGTCAATCCTTTGGAGTTTTACTATATAAGATGTATTTGCATGATGTTGCACTACACTTTATCGATATGCAATACAGTTATTTCTGTTTTATCCTCTTTGTCATTGAGTCTACCAGTTCTTTGACCTTTTTGCTCACAGCACTATACATCTCAGGCGATTGAAGGAGTTTGCGTACTTCGTCTGTAAACCGGAAGACCAAGCAGCACTCCTCAAATTTGTAGCCTTTCAGGACAACTAAAGGAGAGCCGCCAATCGTATCTTCATACTTCTTATAAATCGTGGTGAAACAATCGTTTATGAATGCAAGGAAGTAAAGGAAAAATTCGACCTCGCCCTTTTCCTCTGGGTATAATGGCTTGAATTCATAGAATGGTATTCGGAGGTATTCCTGTTCGGCATCAAAATGCTTCAATGCGATCATAAAGAAAGCCAAATGCCTTGGGGTCTGTTTATCCAGCGGAAATATCGCATCCTCAAACTGCCTGACATACTCTTCGCTATTGTAGTCCTTTCCGAACCTTTTCTGTAATTCTTTCTTTGAATACATATTGTATTCCTCCCGTAATAAATAGTCTCGTATTTGATAATAGTCCGAGTTGTACTTTATATATATACTATAACTCCGAAAAACACAACTTTTTGAGACGCTCAGTTCAGGCTCGCTTCTAAAGACAGATATGAGAAAAAATATGATAGGTCTGAGAAAAAGATAGATGTGAGAAGAATTATGATTATATATGGATATGAATCTCTCATTCTGCATCCGTTACTATAAATTATCGTGTATATTAGAAACGCAATTTCAATCATTTTATTATACCGATAGGACATCTCATTATAATCAAAGAAATCTGATCCAGGCAAAGCTGGCGGCATCCTTCTCAAATTGAGTTGAGTTTGATTATTTGCGCAAGTCAAAGTGAGAGCTTATGAGAAGAATTTTGAGAGGGTGTAAAAGAGAAAAATAAGGGCAAAATTAGAGGTTTAAAAATTTAAACCTTTGGTCGTTTTTGAGTCAAATTGGTCGATTTTCACTTTTTGAAAATCGAGTGTCTTTATCGGGGTCGATTTTAGGTTTTTGAATAGGTTTACCCCTCTGAAAACTCAAAGTTCGGTCGATTTTCGCCCACTTACCCCGCTCAAAAATCGTTTTTCGTCCTTGTAGGTGTTTTAGAAGCCGATTTTCGTCGATTTTCTCGAAACATTCTATTCCAATTCCTAGCCCTGAGCAAAACGCCAAAACCAACGCAATAACGTAAATATCAGGGCAAATA
>CAMZIK010000062.1 GCA_947307175.1 uncultured Clostridia bacterium | reverse complement strand
ATCTTTTTTTTGCTGATGACTTAGTGTTACACTTGAAATATTGCTGATAATATGCTACAATACATATCAAATATCAACAAAATACGGCGGAGGTCAGAAAAAAATGAAATCTAAACTTAAACGGATTTTTTCCAAAGCACGCTGGTACATACTGATGCTGGTTGTCGGTTTGGTATTGTTTATTACTGTTCCGTTCATAGCACCCGTCAACTATCAGTCAATAGAAGGTGACGGCTCGATAACATCAGTAACACCGCAGTCGCCTGTATCAGCAGGTGCAAACAGCAGCGGAAAATTGGCAATCATAGACGACACTATCGCTCCATTAATCGTTGCACTGACAGATACCAAAAGCAGCAAGGCTGACTATATCGTCGGTCAGCAGCAGCTTGAGCTTTTCGGCAACGGCAGCTTAACGACCTATCAAGTGGCTGTCGATGACGATGATAATATGTATCTGCACTGTATCTACTGGATAAAAAACGAGGGTGCTATCGAAAAAGAGGAGATAGTCAAAATATCCAGCGAGGGCAAATACGAGGGCAAGGTCTTTTCGGCAGACTATTATTCGGGCGATAACGAAAGCAAAAGCAGCGTTAAGCTGCCCCGCATAAGCCAGCTCAGCTGCAGCGGCGGGAAGCTCGGCTTTGCATACAGCGACAATGACAAAGCCTGTGTGTATGAGGTCGACTGCAAGACAGGCACGCTGACCGAGGGACAGGATTTTATGCAGGACAGCAAAAAGACTGCAAGGATACTCTCCACTGGCAAGGGCTACCTTGTCGCATACAGCAACGGCGAGGTGTACAAGACCGAGTTCGGCAAGGGCAAGGGCGAGCTTGTTTACAAATGCAGCATTGATATTGACGGCAGCTCTAAGTCAAGCGTACTTGCCGCTGCCGCACAGATAGGAGACAAGCTGTACGTTACAAAGAATTCTGACAAGGACAAGGTATATGAACTGAAAGACGGACAGCTGACAGAGGTATATCAGCTTGATACAAACCAGGTCATCTACTACCGTGAGTACGACGGCAAGCTGATGATACTTACCCAAATCGGTTTAAAGCTGTTTGACGGCAGCACCGTCAGCGATATGATGTTCAGCATTGACCTGCCGTTTTCAAGCTTTATGGTGTATGTTGTAAACAAGCTGTCAGGTATTCTTATGCTTATCGGTGTGATAGGTATAATCGGATTTTTGATATTTAAAAGAAAAACGCTGCTTACCAAGCAGCTGCTGCTTATTATCCCTACTCTGCTTGTGGTATCAGCAGGGCTGTTCTATGTGGTGCTTTATATGGTCAATTCCCAGCGTGCAGAAAGCAGCGAACACGAGCTGACAGCAGTCTGCGAGCTTTCAGTAAATCATCTTCAAGGGCTTGATGTTTCGCATCTGCGCTCGCTTGACAGCATTG
This sequence comes from uncultured Clostridia bacterium, assembly GCA_947307175.1. Taxonomy (GTDB): domain Bacteria; phylum Bacillota; class Clostridia; order Oscillospirales; family Ruminococcaceae; genus Hominimerdicola. The sequence goes on along the minus strand of CAMZIK010000062.1, from coordinate 14,970 downwards.
ACGAAGAGGAATATTACAAGCTGCGCCATAAGCTGACAGGCCTCACGGGCAGCCACAGCGACTGGGGCAGACTGTACACCTTCAAGGTGCTTATCCCGACGGACAGCGACATCACCCGTGTGCTTGCAGGCTCTGACATGACCACGCTGCCCAACGAGCGAGGAATAACCTTCTACACCGAAGACGAGCTTGAACAACACAGGCTGTCGGGCGGCAGCATCTCGCTGTTCTCACCCGAACTGAGTATGTTCAATTTAGGCAGCGAAGGAAAAATGGAAGCAGTCGGCAGGATACTTGACAGCAACGGAGACTGCTGCGCTTATCTGCTTGTCACCGCTGACAGCTACACGGTCGTTTTTTCTATCGTCAGTCTGCTTGAAGACGTTATCATATTTATTTTCTTTATGACCGTGCTGCTGATAGTCGTTATGACATTATTCTCGGTAAGGATAAGCAGACAGATACGAAAGACCACTAAAACCGTCTCGCAGATAGCTTCGGGCGATTTCTCGGCAAGGGCTGTAAGAAAGTCAAACGACGAGCTTGGCGAGATATGCACGCAGGTCAACAAAATGGCCCAGAATCTTGAGACGATGTTCGAGGAAAAGGACAAGAACGAAAAGTTCTATTACAAGTTCGTGCCTGAAAAATTCAGAGAGCTGCTTGGCAAGGAAAAGCTCACGGACCTTACGCTCGGCGATGCGCAGAGCAAGGAGTTCTCAGTGCTTTTCTGCGACATAAGGGCGTTCTCGCTCAACTCCGAGATGATGACCGCAAAGGAGATATTTGAATTTGTAAACATCATCTACGGCATAGCAGGACCGATAATCAGAAAGCACGGCGGATTTGTTGACAAATATATCGGCGATGCTGTTATGGCACTGTTCGAGTCGGCTGACGCTGCTGTTGAGGCAGGTATCGAAATATACCGAAGCATCGTGCTTGACAGTGAGACTGCACAAAGGCTCAAAGTCTCGGAAATAAATATCGGTATCGGCATACATACGGGTATGGCGGAAATAGGCATTGTCGGCGAGGAAGAAAGGCTTTCGGGTACGGTCATCTCCGACACAGTAAACTTGAGTTCACGCCTTGAATCACTGACAAAGACCTACAAGACCGCAATGCTCATCTCAAAGGACACACTTGACCATATGAAAGCGTCTGATACGCTCGACCTGCGGTATCTCGGAATGGTGCAGGTCGCAGGTGTAAACGAGGTGCGCTCGCTTTACGAGGTGCTTGACTGTCTGCCCGATGAGGAAAGGCAGCTTCGCAGCGCATCAAAGAGCGAATTCAGAGAGGCTCTGCGCCTGTTCCATATGGGCGAGCGAGGCAAGGCTATACAGCGCTTGCAGGCACTTGTCGACAGCGGCAGCGACGACCATATAACAAAGATGTATCTGCAGTATATGCAGGAACTTTCACCCGACGACAAGGGCAAGGTATTTGTTTTTGTAAGAAAATAACTTGAAACATAAACACAAGTGTGATATGCTTATTCAAATGCTTATCTATCTGATGATAGGGAGGTGAAAAGGCTTGTTAAGATTTATAGGCAGAGGTTCGGCTTTCCTCTTTGCAAACGGCAGCGAGCTTGTGCTGCTTGACAGGCTCTGCAAATGGACAGACACTTTTAAAACGCTTGATATGAACGTTTACCTTATGCATCTTGACGATGAGCAGGCTATATCGGCATTTGCCGAAAAAAACGGCTTGCAGCGTTTATCTGCGGTATCACGCTTGAATCCGAGATGTTCTTTGAGAATTCGCAGTACAATGCACTTACAGGTCTCAAAAACCGTAAGGGACTGTATCACGACTTTATGCATAAGTATGCAGAGTTCCTTGATCCTAAGATGAGCAGCCCGTTCAGCATTTTCATCTGCGACCTTGACAGATACAAGAAGACAAACGACAACTACGGTCACAAGGCTGGTGACGCAGTACTTAAGAACGTTGCAAGTATCCTTTCACAGCACTGCGGAGACCTTGATACAGCGTACCGCTGGGGCGGCGACGAGTTTGTTTTTGTAATGCCCGGCACCGATCTTGAGGAGTGCAAACAGAAAGCTGACGAAATAAGGCAGGCTGTAAAGGACAGCTCTGTTACTGTCAGCGTGCTTCCGATAAAGGTGACTATGAGCGCAGGCTGCGCTCTTTACAACCGTTCAAAGAGCATAGAGGAAAACATCGCTGCTGCTGACGATAACCTGTTCAGCGCAAAGGACAGCGGCAGAAACCAGGTTTATTGATAAGCTTATTGGCGTAAAACAGTATAAATTCGAATGTAGGTCACACACTAAAAAGCCGATGCTTAAGGCATCGGCTTTGTTCGTCCTATTCGGTTGTTTTTGTTTACTGCCTTAAGAGCATCATACGGGTCTGGGGGATAACCCTTCTCCAAAAGGGTTTCCCCCAGCTGCCACGCAAGGGTGCTGCGGTAAATTCTGATTTATTCTAGGTTTACCTTTGTAATTAGGAGATCAAAAAAGCTTACTTATGATTGAAATAGAAAATAGCGAGCTGGGTGCGGTCACGAAGATCGAGCTTTTCAAGTATCTGGCTGAGATAGTTGCGAACGGTCCCCTCGCTAAGGAACATACGGGCGGATATTTCTTTGTTGCTCATGCCTTGTGCAACAAGGGTTGTAAGCTCCCACTCCTTGTCGGTGAGCCCGAATTGGGAATAATCAAAGCTCTCGCTGCCCGAAATAAGTTCCGGCAGCCTGTCCATCACCGATTCGCCAAAGACCCGCTGTCCGTTCATAACCGCTTGAAGTGCAGGCTCTATGCCGTTGAAGTCCTGTTTGAGGATATATCCCTTTGCGCCGATATTGAGCGCTTTTACTATGTATTCGTCATCGGAAAACGTGGTGAGATAAAGTATTTTTGCGCTGCTGTCTGAATCAAGTATCCTTTCGCCTGCTTCAAGCCCCGACATACCCTGCATACGTATGTCCATAAGGATAATGTCCGGTTTGTACTGATCGTAGAGAGAAATGGCCTCCTCGCCGCTGTGACCCATGGCGGAGATTTTTATATTCCCCGTGCTTTCAAGAATGGTTTTCAGCGATATTGCCACAAGCTTGTCATCGTCTATAACTACTATGTTCATCAGTCATGCTCTCCGTTCTTTTTCATTATGCTCACAAATATTTTAAACCCCTGTTTGCCCGAGGTTATATTAAGTACGCCGCCAAGCGCAGATACACGCTCCTGCATATTTTCAAGGCCTATCCCTCCGGTGCCGATGATTTCGCCGCACTCGCCGTTATCCTCAACGCAAAGGGTACAAAGTGCAGGGTGATCACGCACATAGATGTTGACAGCATCGCCTTTTGAGTGTTTGATTATGTTGTTGACTGCCTCTTTGGCGATGGCAATAAAACAATATTTGATCTTACCGCTTATATATCCGGAAACATCGTATTCAAAGTTAAGATCAAATTTTCCTTTCAGGGGTGAAACTGCATCACGCAGCGCATTTTCAAGGTCAATGGAGTCGTTGTGCAGATCGTGGACGCTTTTGCGTATGGAGTTCATTGCCTCGTCAAGGGTGGACTTTACGCTGTCAAGAGGTTCTTTAAGATCCTCGTCTTTATTGATTATCTGTATAGCGCCCATTTGCAGGATCGTGCGTGTAAGCAGATGTCCCACGTTGTCATGTATCTCTCTTGCGATGCGGTTTCTTTCTTTGAGTGTGGCAAGATGCAGTTCATTATCCTGATTTTTGATAAGTTCGTTTGAGTATTCAACAGCGCTGTCACGGGTTTTGATAAGCTCCTCTCTGAGCAGCTGAGAACGTCTGGAAAATATCTCAACTGTCACAGAAAGGGCACATAAAGTCAGGGTGGTAAGCATCAGCCTGAGATCCCCTTTGTATGTCTGGAACCCTATTGCCGCCAGTGCGGGTATCCCAAGAACATACAGCTTTCTGCGTGAGATGTCATAAGCGGTGACCGGAAGGAACACCACAAAACAAGGGTGTGCAAAACAACAGCCGATATAGACCGCAACAAGAGCGGATCGTATATATTTGTTTTTTACCGCCGGCACAAGACAGCATATGGTTATGCTTGTAAGCAAAGCCACAACAGGTACGCTGGGGCTGTTTGCGTGATCCATCAGAAAGTTGGAACACACCAGGGTTATTATCAGTTTTTCCAGCAGTTCAGAAATAACGTCCGCCCCCTTTTTCTTTTACTGCACCACAATTCATAACAACTATATCATATTTTCCCGCTTTTTGTCAATCACAAACAATATTACATTTGTCATATTGATTTGTTACGCTGTTCACTTTAAAACCTCGTGGCAGGGTGGTATAATGAAGGCACAGAATAAAACCACAATGTATTTTTGGGAGGAATGCAAAAATGGCACAGACGGTAGTAAAAATAGAAAATCTGGTGAAAAGGTACAAAGAGCTGATCGCAGTTGACCATTTTGATCTTGAAATAAAACAAGGGGAGGTGTTCGGGCTTTTGGGACCAAACGGTTCGGGAAAGACCACCACCATCAACTGTCTGCTTTCGCTGCTTGATTTTGACAAAGGGGATATAGAAATATTCGGGGAGAAAATGTCTCCCACAAACTATGCTCTTAAAAAGCGCATAGGTGTCATATCGCAAAACGTTGCAGTTTATGACGAGCTTACGGTTTATGAAAATATCGACTATTTCTGCGGTCTGTATATAACCGACAAGCAGATACGGAAAAAGTACGTTGACGATGCCATAAAGTTTGTGGGGCTGGAGGAGTTTATAAAGTTCAGACCAAAAAAGCTTTCCGGCGGTCTTTTAAGACGGCTCAACATCGCCTGCGGTATTGCCCATAAGCCGGAGCTGATAATCCTTGACGAACCCACGGTTGCGGTAGACCCCCAAAGCAGAAACAGGATCCTTGAGGGTATCCTTGAGCTGAATGCACAGGGTGCAACGGTTATTTATACCTCCCACTATATGGAGGAAGTAGAGCAGATCTGTTCACGCATTGCCATAATGGATAAGGGCAGAAAGATCGCCATGGGCACCAAGGCAGAGCTTAAAAAGATGATAAAGAACACCGAGACAGTCTCCATCGAGATGGATCAGCCGGATGACAGCCTTACGGATCAGATGAGCGCTCTGCCCCACGTTTATAACGTGGAATATAAAGACGGCAAGCTGTACATCTACTGCTCCGGAGGAAAGCACAATCTGATAAGGATAATGGGCGTCCTTCAGCAAGAGGATATCCACTTCGGAAGAGTTTATTCCGAGCTTCCCACCCTTAACGATGTGTTCCTTGAAATAACGGGCAAACAGCTTCGTGACAGCGAATAACGAAAGACAAAAGGAGAAAAAGTATGTTCAGGCATAATTTCAAATATGACATTCTGACAAGCCTTCGTGTCAGAGAGATAATCATATGGCTCATCATATATCCCATAGCGCTGGGCACTTTCTTCAAGGTGGCTTTCGGAAATATTTACGATAACGACATAAAGTTCACCACCGTCAAGACTGCGGTGGTCGTAAATTCCCAGGAGGGCGGAAAGGCTTTCAAGCAGGTAGCAGAAACAATGGAAAAAGACGACGATGCCATGTTCTCATTCGTCTACACCGATAAGGAAGATGCCCTTAAACAGCTCAAGAACGAAGATGTGCGGGGAATAATCTATGTGGACAGCAAGCTTTCCCTTACCGTTGCAACAAACAACCTCAAAAGCACGATGCTTGAAAGGTTTGTGGAAAAGTACAATCTCAACGCAAAGATAATCACCGACACAGCTAAGAGTGATCCTGCAAAGATGGGTGATGTGGCAAAGGCACTGACTGAGGAGGTCAGCACCGTAAAGTCAGAGGCTCTTTCAAAGGGCAACACCAATATGTACGACCAGTATTTTTATAATCTGCTTGCAATGGTAGCCATGTTCGGCTCACTTGCAGGTCTGCACGTTGCGACCCACAACCAGGGGAACCTCTCACCCCTTGGCGCAAGAAAGTGCGTTTCCCCCACACCAAAGATCACAACCATACTTTCAAACCTGTGTGCAACATTCGTTGTCCAGGCAATATGTATGGTGATCGCAGTAACGTTCATCATCACCGTACTGCGTGTGGATATGGGCGACAGGATACCCCTTGTTTACCTCACGGCGATACTTTCGGGCTTTGTTGGAAGCTCACTGGGCTTCGTGATAGGCTCTATCGGCAGATTCAGCGAAAGCACAAAGGATGCGATGTGTACAGCATCTTCGCTTCTTCTTTGCTTCTGCAGCGGACTTATGGACGCAGGCATCAAGCAGAAGATAGCAGAATCTTCGTTTGCGTGGTTCAATAAGGTAAACCCTGCGGCAGTAATGTGCGAGAGCTTTTTCAGCCTCAACATCTACGAGGACTATACAAGGTACCTTCAGTGTGTCGTAACAATGATAATAACCATAGTTGTATTCATCACACTGGGACTTTTAATGACAAGGAGGCGTAAGTATGCAAGTCTTTAAGCTGTTTTTCAAGATCGCAAAATCAAAATGGCTGTCTATGCTTGTGTTCCTTGGCATATTCCTGCTGATACTCAACTTTACAAATGTGGGCGGCGGCGCAGATACATTCAAGACATCCAAAATGGCTCTTACGGTTTATGACCACGACAAGTCAGATGCAAGCAGAAAGCTTTGTGATTATCTTGCAAAGGACAACATCATCGTTGACTTCGAGGACGACAAGGATAAGCTTATAGATGCTTTGTACGTCACCTCCACAAACTATGTCATCACCATAAACGAGGGTTATCAGGATAAGCTTTCAAAGGGCGAAACAGACGGGCTTTTCACAGCACGCTATCTCCACGACAGCTATACAAACAAGCTTGCGGATTCCATGCTTGACACCTACGTTTCAACTGTAAAGGCGTACCTTGCAGGCGGCATGGAGTTTAACAGGGCACTTGATTCGGCACAGCAGGCGCTGTCGGAAAAGACAGAGGTGACATTTGAGACATTTGAGAACGAGAGCGCACAGACCAAGTCAGCATCGTTTTTCAACTATATGCCTTACGCACTTTTAAGTATCATTGTCAGCGTACTTTGCCCGGTCATCGTTGCCATGAACAAGAAAGAGGTGGGCTTCCGTACAAAGTGTTCAAGCATAAAGACCTCGAGCATAACGGCGCAGACGATTTGTGCAAGCGGCATATTTGTCCTCATCATCTGGTTGATCCTTATGGCTTTAGGTATTGGCAAAAACGGCGGAATGTTCTCGGGGAATATGTGGTATGCGGTGCTCAACACAGTAGCATTCACCCTGGTATGCGTTACTATTGCGCTGCTGTTTGCAGAGCTTGGCATAAGCGACAACGTGCTTGCGTTCGTCACCCAGGTGCTTGGTCTTGGAATGGCTTTCCTTTGCGGAATGTTCGTTCCGCAGGAGATGCTTTCAAGCGGAGTGCTCACAGCCGCAAGGTTCCTGCCTGCATACTGGTACGTCAAGGCTAATGATATGATCTGCGGACTTGGCACAGAGCAGTTCAAGCTCTCAACGGTAATGATATGTATAGGCATACAAGTTCTGTTCGCCGCAGCGATATTTGCGGTATCATTGATCGTCAAAAAACAGAAAAAAGCCCTTTAAGACATAAAAAAAGACCTCTGTTTTTAGGTCGGTACTCATATAGAAGTTTTCCAAAACTATTATGAAAGACCTATACAGCGGGCTATGAAACAGAACAGGCAGATACTTCATTATTTGAGGTGTCTGCCTTTTTTTATTATTACCAATTTGGCTAATGGTCTAAACTTATATAAATTCTATTGAAAAAATTGTCGAATTGTGATATAATAAAATGTAAGGTTCTGATTTATAATTCATTATGAATTTAAAATAACTGGTATTTGCAACAACTACTACAAAGAGGTTAATGATATGGATACTCAGATTATCATAAGTAGTATGAATGCTTTTTTACATGAAGCATCAAAAACTCTATTGAATTGGCTTACTACCTTATTGCCAAGGGTCACTGACAATTGGTGGGACGAGTGCGTTATGCCAAGCCTAAGTTTCACTCAGCATGAAATCGCCGTAGAGAAAGGCTTTTCTAAGCTATCGGACTTTGACCTCGCTGCACTTTTGAGGATTGCAAACAAATCTTGGTATGATCTTCAAACTGTAATTTTCCTTCCCTCATATGAGCGTGAAAATATTCGTAAGATGATCAGTGTGCGAAATAACTGGGCACATTGCAGTACAGAATTGCCTGGAAAAGATGTCATACTTCAAGATTTGAATACTTTGGTTGCTTTCACAGAACAGTTTGATGGTGGCAAGGATACTTGTGATAAAATAAATAGGTTCATTGATTTTATTGAACAGCCTGACAGCCTCAATTTGGAACATTCTCACATTGAATCGAATGATAGCGGAGAAGCTGCTGTAACAACTACTAAGTCAACAGCCTCCATACATGAGAATAGCCTTGTATATTTAGTAAGCGATCCTAAGATTAACGGTGTCGTAATGTCGTTAAAAAACCTGGGAGATATTACCCAATATAATGTTTTCGTCAACAATGAAATCAAACAGTACTATACAGGACAGATAGCACTTGTTGAGAAGCCTGCTGGGTATAATTGGATTAGTCTGACAGAAATGCGGAGTTACCTAACAGCCTATCAAATAAATAATCCTTCATCTCAGAACTTATATTCGCTTAATTCAGCTCGAATAGATTTTGTCCCTTATCAGTTCCGTCCGGCATTGAAAATGATACACGCTGATGAACCTCGAATCCTGATAGCAGACAGCGTTGGTGTTGGTAAAACGATAGAAGCAGGATTGATCATCAAGGAACTTGAAGCACGTTCTGATTTAGAGCGTGTATTGGTCATCTGCCCGAAGCCGTTGGTCGCTGAGCGTAAATGGGAGCTTGAGATGAAGCGATTTGATGAAGAATTTATTCCTCTTGATGGAGCAACACTTCGTCAGATTATTTCCGATACTGATCGTGACGGCGATTGGCCTGTTAGATTTAACAAGGCTATTATTCCATATTCCATTCTTGATTCTAATGTATATAACGGTGAAATCGGCAGAAGAAATCGTATATTTGGTTTATCTGAACTTGACCCTGAACCACACTTCGATTTAGTAATCGTTGATGAAGCACATCATATACGCAACGGCAGCGATGATAAAGAAAAAGCGTTTGCATACAAATGTACGAAATACTTTTGCGACCACGCCGATGCTGTTGTAATGCTTACTGCAACGCCTTTACAGACAAGTGATAACGATCTGTTCACGCTTCTCAACGTTCTTCGTCCTGATATTGTTGTGGATAAAGATACGTTTGAGATGATGTCACGTCCGAATGCTAATATCTCCCGTGCCGTACATTTAGTTCGGTCAATGGAGGAAGGCTGGAATGAAAAGGCAACAACAGAACTGCTTGACCTTCAAAAAACACAATGGGGCGATAATGTTATCGCTGAGAATCCGTTGTATAATGATATATTGCGCCGCCTTGAAAGTAATGAAATAGATCGAGAAGAACGAGTAAAACTTATCTCTGATATTGAGTCACTACACAGTTTCGGAACTATGCTCAACAGAACTCGAAGACGTGATATACAGGATTTCTGTGTCAGACGTTCTCACACGGTTTCAACTTCATTTACCGAATATCAGCAGACGCTCCACGATGAATTGTTATATTTTGAACACGAAGCACTTTCTACACTCCATAATGCGAATTCTGTGGCTTTTATGATAAGCACGATCCGCAGACAAGCTGCAAGCTGTATTTTCGGACTTGCACCATACATCAGAGATATTATCAGCAGACGTTTGATGCAGTTGGACTACGATCCTGATAGTTTAATCAATGATGTGGATGATAAATCATTAAATACGATCTCATCTCTTGCAAAAAAAGTGCTGATGCTGGCAGATAAGCTCCCCGAAAAAGACCCGAAATATGAAGAGACATATAATATCATCTGTAAAAAACAGGAGCAGTCCAACAACAAAATAATGATTTTCAGCACATTCAGGCATACGCTGTCATATCTAAGAAGAAAACTGTCTGAATGCGGGCTTAGAGTTGAACAGATCGACGGTAGTGTTAAAGATGAAACACGGTACGAATTGAAATCACGTTTTGAACTTTCTCGTGAAAACGAAGATGCTATTGATATTCTTTTGTTTACCGAAGTTGGTTCAGAGGGTCTGGATTATCAGTTCTGCGATATGATGATAAATTACGACCTACCGTGGAATCCTATGAGGATCGAACAGAGAATAGGACGAATTGACCGTCGTGGTCAATTGAGCGATGCAGTAAACATCTACAATATCATTACTGAGGGCACGGTCGACGCAGACATATACCATAGATGCCTTATGCGTATCGGCGTATTTGAGAGAAGTATCGGTGACTGTGAGGAAATCCTCGGGCAGATTGCCTCAGATATTGATTCACTCGTTTATGATACTGCCCTTACAGAAGAAGAACGGAACAGAAAACTTGAACAGATGGCGGATAATGAAGTCAGAAAAATGCAGGAGCTGAACCGCCTTGAAGATGAAGAAAAGGAACTTTTCGGTTTTGATCTGACAGAACTGTCTACTTCTCAGGAAATAAAAAAAGCAGAAAATCCGTGGATTTCCGGATACTTCCTGCAAAAACTGATAGAAAACTATATTACTGCCCGTGTAGGGAAAGGACAGTATATTTTAGGTGAATCCTCACTTAAAACGCTGCGTCTATCTGCATCAGCAAGGCAAATACTGAGAGATGATCTGAAAAAGCTCTCCGGGGGACGCAATGCACTTAAAAGGACATGGGAGAACTATTTAAGCGGTAAAAAGCCTAATCACAGTATCACATTTGACCCGGAGACCGCTTCAAAAGAACGAGACAGTTTTTTCATTACCGCTATGCATCCATTGGCAAAGCAAGCGGCGCAATACTTTGGTCACAGTGAAGAGCCGCACTTGCATTTAACAGTAAACACTTCTGATATTCCTTCGGGATCATATGTTTTTTCGATCTATGCTTGGCAATACACAGGATATAATCCCTATACAAAATTGCTTACAGTTTGTGAGAACGAAAAAATAGCCGCAGAATTACCATACCTTTTAGAAGATGCTTCTAATTCCGAAGGTGAGCCCGATGGACAGTTTGATTGGACTGACATAGAAAAATGTCATGTTAAGATGTGGCTCGAAGCCAGTGCAAAGCATAAGAGCGATATTAAATCAACTGAATCATTTAAGCTTGAAAGTATAGCGAATACATTCCGCAATAGAATTCGTTCACTGGAACAGCAGGTCCAGGATGCCTATGACGAGAACATAAAACGTATGCGTCAAAGTGAGTTGGAAACTGTTCGTGCAAAATATACTCGAAAAATATCAGAAATAAAAGCAACTGCTGATAAGGCTGATGTTTTATCCGCTTTATTAGTAAATGGTGTCATCACGATTGTGGGGGATTAAATATGACAACACTCCGGCAATTACAAAGCGATTATGGAATGATCGACTGTCGTGATCTCGGCTCACGCAAACTTGAACAGTTGAGTGATGGGCTAAAGCAGGTCGTTTCAGCAGAGATAATCTCAGCCGAGAATGGTAAAGAATACATAGAATTGCTGAAAAAATTCAGAGAAGCTGTTGCGGAAAACGATAAGCTTCATGGTGATAAATATCCTCAGCTTCTCAATTCTCTTTTATCGGTCGGTGAAGATGGTCTCTACTCCAATAGTCTGCGGTTTATATTTGAGCTTATTCAAAACGTAGATGACTGCGATTATAAAGACAGCGCTGACTGCAAATTGGATATGCGTTTTGATTTTGAAAAAGACGAGATCATATTATCATATAACGAGGTCGGCTTTTCTCCATTTAACGTTTTTGCAATCACTGGCATTGCAGAATCTGCTAAGAACGTTTCTTCTGAAAAGAATCAGATAGGTGAAAAAGGAATCGGCTTTAAATCTGTATTCGGAGTAGCAAACAGAGTATGGATCCGAAGCGGTTGGTTCTCATTTGAACTCTATAAAGAGAATTTTACGATCCCTGTTCCGATTTATAATTCCTTTGAATACTGTAACGGAACTCAGATGACATTATATGTACCGGGAAAAGCCAAACAGCTTTATAAGGAGATAAAAAAACAGTACTGTAAAAGAGATGCTCTTTTCTCTCGTAATCCTCTTCTGTTTTTGAATAAGCTAACATCGCTAAAATTCTATTATGATGCCTTCAGAAGTATGGAATTTCATGTATCACGCACCGGAAATGATAATTCCGATCAGTTCAAAGTTGAAAAAGGAATTGTGATCTCTGTTGATCTGCGAGACTATGAAAATGGCTCAGAAGTAAATGTAAAAGAAGAGGTACACTGCACACGATACACGTCCTATATCAAGTTTTCCAAAGAAGCCTGCCAAGCTCGTTATGGCGATAAAACGAAGGTCGGACAGGAAAACGGAAAGGCTATGATCCTATGTGCAGTTATACCTGATCCTGACTTCATTTCAGAAGTCGGGAACGGTGCATTATACTCATTCCTCCCAACTCAGCTTAAACTCACTGTGCCTATCGTATGTCATGTGCCTTTCAAACTTGATGCCTCCAGAGAGTTTGTTGATCCACAGGAGAATAATCTTTGGTTCCAAGAAGCCAGTAGATTCCTGTCTGAACTCATGGATAAGGTATATCTTGATTATTGCCATGCTGTTAAAGAGAATATAGTCAGATATTTACCTGATAAGAGTAAGAGCCTTTTTGCTGTAAATAATGGCAAAGAGGAGTGCCTTACAGAACAAAAATGCTTTAGCGGTTCTCATTATCTTGATTTGCCGATTTTCTATACAGTTGATAAGGATTACAAAAAATCAGATGAAGTATTTTGTTTTAGTGAAAGCGAAAACATAGAAGGCCCAGAAAAAGTATATAGACTTATGGGGTACCGCCTTGCGCTATTCCTTTCTCCAATTTCGGTAAATCGTTTTTCGATAAAAATAGTAACCGGCGTGAAACACAAGATGTTCAAAAGAGCATTAGATTCAGCCATTAGAACATCTGCCATTCTCGATCATCTTGACTCTGTAAAATACGATTATCCTGTGGAGGTGATACGCAAACTTGAACCTATTAAAGTATCACATGCTCAGTTGGAAATCATCGTAAAACATAGAAATTTATCAAAAGCATTACGAGCAATAAGCAATGATGATATAAAGAATAATAAACGTTTTAGATTAGAAATAACCGATGCCGATGTGTGTGCAATTACCGATCTTATTGATGATGAATTTGAAATGAGTGATATTCCGAAGATAGTAAGCAATTATATGGGATACTGCAACGGTAAATGTATTTGTGTTGATGAGCCGCGCGATGTTTATCTCCCGTGCTATAATGCAATTCTGCTATCCACTCAAAAGCCTTTGCAATCGTTCCTATCATTCTGTCAGGATATTGACCCAAATGATCCCTTCACTACAAGAATAACATGGCGTGAAAAAACAAATGAACTTAATAGGTATGTTGAAGACTCCACAATATCCGAAGAAGAATATATGCGTGTGCTTCGTCAGATACGAATATCTATTAGAGATTCGCTTGGTAAAGATGGATATAGAAGCTATCTTGATATCATTCTCAAATCAGGTACAGACAGAGGCAGATTTATCCAAGAGCTTCTCCAAAATGCTGATGACTGTCTATATAATGATGAGGTTGTACCCACTTTCTCGTTATCCATTAAGGAGAATACAATTACAACCGAGTACAATGAAACGGGTTTTACAAGAGCAAACATCCGTTCTATCACTGCGATAGGAGAATCAACAAAAAACAAGCTGTTATCAGACCGTAGCCAATCAATCGGAGAAAAAGGCGTTGGCTTCAAAACTATATTTGCTATCGCTTCGAAGGTTATTATTCACAGCGGAGACTATCATTTTTCTTTAAGCGATAAAGAGCCTACGATACCAAAAGTTTTAAATGAAGGTGCTATCGAAACAGTATCCGGAACAAAAATGGAAATCGAATTAAAGGGTGGTAAAGCATTTCCGACTTACAAAGAAAAAGATATTTTGGAATTATGTCTTTGTCTCCGAAATCTGAAAAAGCTGACGATTGGAAAGCATACTGTAATTATAAGCGATACTGATGATAAAAGAACCATCTCAATCGGAAATCGTGACTATGTTTTCAAGCGCTTTCATCACGGTTTTACAATTACGGACGAAAAAGCATTAGAAGAACGAAAGAATGGAAGCCGTGATATTTCTGCTGAACAGCAGATTGTTTGCTATGTTCCTGCGTATTCAATCAATAAAGATTATCATTTTCCTTTGTACTGCGGACTTCCAACAAAGCACAAGCTCAATATACCAATGGCAATAGATGCACCATTCTCATTAACAACATCAAGAGAGGAAATTGAAACAGAAGGATCAAAATGGAATATTATCATCCGATCGGAGATTTATCACTCAATACTTGAAGTAATCGACTTACTAAAGAACGATGAGAGAGATAACATATTCAGATTTATTAAAACAAGACAAATTCCTAAGAATGGGCGATTAGTTTCATATAATGATACGTTCGACCTTCCCTTTCTGAATAAATTCGAGTTTTTGTCTCAATTGACTTGTATGAGCATAATTCCGACATACAATAGCGATGTGTTTGCGATTCCAAATAAGCATACTGCGTTTAGATATCCTGATTTTATAGCTTTCATCCTTGAACACATACCTGTTTCTGAATATAAAGAAATTGATACCTCTGCAGTTATTAATGCTGATTATAATGAATATAAATCGGCATTAAATGCGATGGAATGTTCTGATGTAGCCTTTTCTGTTGTATACCCATTCATCACCCGTTATGCAGAAAGATTTATAAAAGAAGCAAATTTTCGTGATTCATTGTACGAATATCTTGTTGATGCACCGGAAGAG
>CAMZIK010000061.1 GCA_947307175.1 uncultured Clostridia bacterium | reverse complement strand
TCTTTCAAAAGGGTTTCCCCCAATAAAACTCCAGGATAGTTTCCCTCAATTATTCGCCCAAAGAGCTTATATCAACAGGTGCGAACTCCTCAAAGTCATCTTCGGGGTCAACAACGACATCTGCGTCGCTCTGCGCCTTCTGAACAGGCTTGATGCCGGCGCTGGCGTTAGCCATTTTTTCGAGCTTTGAAGCCTCCGCCTTCTTTTTCGGCTGAACAGCTTCCTCCTCCGACTGAGCGAACTTTTCCCTGATAAGTCCTTCGATCTCGTCCATTATCTCAGGGTTGTCAAGCAAAAACTGCTTTGAGTTGTCTCTGCCCTGACCCAGCTTCATATCATTGTAGCTGAACCATGCGCCGCCCTTTTTGATGATGCCGAACTCAACACCGATGTCAAGGATCTCTCCGACCTTGGAGATGCCCTTGCCGTACATGATGTCGAACTCTGCCTCCTTGAACGGCGGAGCGACCTTGTTCTTAACCACCTTGCAGCGTGTCCTGTTTCCTATCACGTTAGCGCCGTCCTTGATCTGCTCTCCACGCCTTACCTCAACTCTGACAGAAGCGTAGAACTTCAGCGCACGGCCGCCCGGAGTAGTTTCAGGGTTGCCGTACATAACGCCTATCTTCTCTCTTATCTGATTGATGAAAATAGCCGTCGTGTTGGACTTTGCAATTACCGATGTAAGCTTTCTCAGTCCCTGAGACATGAGCCTTGCAAGCTGACCGACATGGGAATCTCCCATTTCACCATCGATCTCAGCTTTTGTGGTCATAGCCGCAACAGAGTCGATAACTATGCAGTCGATAGCGCCCGATCTTGCAAGCGCCTCAGCTATCTCCAGAGCCTGCTCGCCCGAATCAGGCTGAGAAACGAGCATGCTGTCGATGTCAACGCCCAAAGCCTTTGCATATACAGGGTCAAGAGCATGCTCAACGTCAATGAACGCAACGTCGCCGCCGAGCTTCTGTGTCTGAGCGATAACGTGCAGCGCAACGGTAGTTTTACCCGATGACTCAGGTCCGTAGATCTCGATGATCCTTCCTCTCGGAACGCCGCCGATGCCCAGCGCCGTGTCCAGCGTCAGCGAGCCTGTCGAGATAGCCTCAACGTCCATAGCCTTAGCCTCGCCGAGCTTCATGATAGCGCCCTTTCCGAACTGCTGCTCGATGTAAGCGATAGCAGTTTCAAGAGCCTTTTTCTTTTCTGCCTTGTCCGTAATGTTAGTGACCGGTGTAGCCGATGCTTTTTTCTTCTTGTCGATCGCCATAATTCTGATACCTCCGTTGTGGATTTGGGGTGATTTTTCTTCTGTGATCTCATTATATCACACTAACTGTCCGTTTGTCTGGACAGTTCCTATATGATCCATATTAGTACGTTAATTTGGACAGTTATTTCTTGAAGCCCGTAATACAGCGGAATATCCCGCACGCATCATTATTAGCCCTGACGTTTTCAAACCCGTGCCGCACAAGCATAGTCATTACCTCGTCCTCCTGTCCGATGCCTATCTCAAAAGCGATAAGCCCGCCTTGTCTGAGCCTGTCCTTAAAGTTTATAAGTATGTGCCTGTAAAAGTCAAGTCCGTCCTCTCCGCCGAAAAGCGCACTTTCAGGTTCAAAGGTCACTTCCCTTTGCAGCACTTTCATATCTTCCGATGTTAAATAAGGTGGATTAGCCGTTATCACATCTGCCAAAGGGAGAATATCTGCGGTTTCACGAAGCGTAACGTCTCCCTTTACGGCTTTGACCCTGCTGCCGTTGAGCCTTATATTCTGTTTCATATATTCAAGAGCCTCGTCCGAAAGCTCCACTCCTATGACCTGTTCGCAGTCAAGGTTCTTTTCCAGCGCAAGAGCGATGCAGCCGCTTCCGCTGCACAGGTCTATGACCGTCAGCGGTCTGTCCTTGGGCGCTTTTTTCAGCACCGTGTCCACAAGCGTCTCCGTGTCCTGCCGTGGGATAAGCACTCCCTCGCCGACTTTCAGCGTCAGCCCGTAGAACTCCCATTCGCCTATCAGATATTGCAGAGGCTCGCCGTCAATGCGCCTTTTGCAAAGGCTCTCAAACTCACCCTGTACAGCGCTGTCCGCATTTTCATCAAGCCTTTGCCCGAACTCAAAGCTTCGGCAGTCAAGTCCTATCGCTTTGCCGAGAAGCTCCCTTGCATTCATTTTAGCGTCCTCAACGCCTGCCTTTTCAAGCTCCCCTGCCGCATTTTCAAGCAGCTGCGCATAACTAATCACAGTCTGTCCTCCTCGGGATCATCAGGGATACAAGCCGAAAGCGCCTTGATAGCGCACTCTATCTCCTCGCCGTCAGGCTCACGGGTAGTTATCCTCTGTATCCACAGTCCGGGCGCAGAAACTATCTTAGTTGCGATGTTGTCATATTTGCCCGCTATCCTGATTATCTCATAGGAAATACCCATGACGACAGGCAGCAGTGCAATTTTAATAAGCGTCCTTATGAGCAGATTTCCCCATGACACCTGAAAAACGGTGTTCACGAAAATGCTGATGAACAGAACGAGGAAAATGAAGCTCGTTCCGCATCTTGGGTGGAAACGGCAGTGCTTCTTAACATTTTCCACCGTCAGCTCGTCGCCATGCTCATAGCAGGTTATCGTCTTATGCTCAGCGCCGTGATATTCGTATGTCCTGCGTATGTCCTTCATCAGCGCCGTAAGCGAGGTGTACCCTATAAATATCGCAATTTTAAGCACACCCTCGATTATGTTCTTCGCAACAGGCGAAAGCCCGACGATGAATTTATCGATAAGCTTTGAGATACCGCTTGGCAGCAACATGAAAAGCGCTATCGCAAGACCGAGTCCGAGAATTATCGAAATAGTAGTGACAATCGGCGTAAGCTTGTCGCCGAGCGCCTTTTCGAGCTTTGACGGTTCTTCGTCATCGCCTTCCTCCGCCTTCATCTGCTTGTCCGCCGATCTTGAAAGGCACTTATATCCCTCTACCATCGAGGTTATAAACACAAATATACCTCTGACGAACGGTATCTTCTTATATATCGGGGTATTCTTTCCGCCCTTTACCGGCCACTCTTCGAGGTCTATCTCGCCGCTGGGCAATCTGCACGCCATAGCTGCTTTATCTATGCCACGCATCATAACTCCCTCGATAACAGCCTGACCGCCTATTTTTGATTTGAATTTTTCTGTTGAAGCCGCTTCCTTACTCTTGCTCATTATCAAGATTTATCCTTTCTGTTTCAGGCTCTGTGGAGATAAGCTGCACATCGGTCGTCTTAGCCGAGCTGCCGCTGTCGTTTTTCTTCTCCATGCACGGCAGCGTGATAAGAACGGTAGTTCCGACTCCCTGCTCGCTGTTTATCGTCAGCGTTCCGCCGTGGCGCTGTATTATCTCGTCTGCCACTGCAAGACCGATACCCGAACCACGCCTTGTATGATTAGCCTTGAAGAACTTTGTCTTGACCTTCGGCAGATCCTCCGCCGAGATGCCCATTCCCGTATCTGAAATGGAGATACATATCTCTCCATGCTCCTCATAAGCCTCTACCGAGACCGTGTCGCCCTTGTCGGAGTATTTTATCGCATTATCAACGATATTTATAAACACCTGTCTGAGCCTGTTCTTGTCGCCGTAGACGAACGAAAGCATCTCAGGCTCGTAGTAATCGAGCTTTATTCCCAGCGCTCTCGCTCTTTCCTGATAGATAAGCACCGTCTCTCCAAGCTCCGCAAGGATGTCGATAGTATCCATGATAAGCGTGAGCCTGTTGTCCTGTATCCTTGAAAAGTCCAGAAGCTCCTCCACCATCTGCGAAAGTCTTTCCGTCTCGCTGGTGATGACTCTCATACCTTTTTTGAACGTGTCCTTGTCCTCATACATCGAGGTGACAGTCTCCGTCCAGCCCTTTATCGCTGTCAGCGGTGTTCGCAGCTCATGCGATACCGAGGATATGAACTCATTTTTCATCTGTTCGGTATTTGAAAGCTCGTCCGCCATGTAGTTTATCGAATCGCAAAGCTCTCCCAGCTCGTCGTCCGTTTCTTTCTTTATACGCTCCGAGAAATCTCCCTTTGCGAACTGTTTGGTCATATCGCCTATGCTTCTTATCGGGTAAACGATAGAACGCACGAAATACATTCCCGAGAAGAATATCAGAAGCATTATCGCAAGGCAGACCACAAGCGTGGTAGCGCTGATTATCAGTATCTGATTATCTATCTTCTTCATTGAAGCAAGCATTCTCAGCGCACTGTACTGGCAGTCCTTAGCGTTAATGACCGCCGTTACCGCCACGACCTTCTCTCCCGTTTCAAGTCTGAAGATCTGCGCAGAGAAGCCTTCGTTTGAAGCCTTTGCTTCCTCGTAGTCCGTCATTGCGTCACGCACCGAAGGCGAGAAGCCCGAAGAAGTGACCTCCACCTCTCCGTCGTTGCCCAGCGCCATAAGTTCGATCCGTTCCTTGTCCTCATAGCTTTCAACGTAAGTGCGTATACGGGAATTGAGGTTGACCTTGCCCGCCTCGGAATTGCTCTGCACAGCCGCTGACACGATATTCATTTTTGAGCTGACATATTCTTTTGCGGTGGTATAATAGTAATTTCGCACCACAAAGACCATCAGCACTTCTATCAGCAACAGTATCGCAACGATAACACCGAAGCTGTTTCGCAGCCAGTGCATCGTGATACTGTGCTTGCCGTATCTGAGTTCAGGTTTAGCCAACTGTTCCTACTCCATTCATTCAGGAATTATTACCCGACCATTTATAGCCGAAGCCCCATATCGTCAGTATATACTTCGGATTTGAAGGTTCGTCCTCTATCTTCATTCTTATCCTTCTGATATTAACGTCAACTATCTTGTCGTCGCCGTAGTAGCTCTCGCCCCAGATGTGGTTGAGAATGCTTGAACGGTCAAGGGCAGTATTCTGATTTCTGAAAAAATACTCCATTATCTGATACTCCACCTGAGTAAGATCCACCTGCTCGCCGTTTTTGAAAACCGTCCTGCTCTTGAGATTGAGCGTGAACGGACCGGAAGTTATCACCGAGGCCTCCTCTGGCTTTGAGCTTGACCTTGTGACTCTCCTGCACACTGCATCGACTCTTGCGATAAGCTCGCTTATCGAGAACGGTTTAGTGATATAATCGTCCGCACCGCTCATCAGGCAGGAGATCTTGTCCATTTCCTGTGATTTTGCAGACAGCATTATGATACCGATGCTGTTGCTCTTTTCTCTTATCCTCTTGCAAACCTGCATACCGTCGATGCCGGGCATCATAATATCCAGAAGTGCAACGTCGAACTGTCCGCCGCCTTCATCGAAAGCCTTGAGAGCGTCCTCTCCGCAATTCACGTCAATTACCTCATAGCCGCTCCTTACAAGGTTTATCACAACGAACTCCCTGATGGAATCTTCATCTTCGCAAACAAGAACTCTTTTCATTTCTGTTATCCTCCTGTCATCAGTCTATAATATAGAGATTATTCTTTACTTCGTCTATCGTAAGCACGAGCTGGTCATCGGTGTCACTTGGGAACTTGACGTAATACTGGAGCTGTCCTCTCGAATCCACCAGTTCATAACCTTTTTTGATCTTTTTCTCTGCGTTGTTCTTCGTCACCGAGCAGAACCTCACAAGCTCCGTATTTGACGTGTTGATGTCGCCCGAATACTTGTAATATACCACATCGCCCGTTTCATCGTCACGCCTTACCGTGACCTTTCCCAGCCAGCGCTTTGGATAAGCAAGGAAAAATCCGTTTTGTATCGAATAATACCCCGTGTACTTTTCCTCCAGCGTATAGAAATCCTTATACACGTTCCATGTCGTCATATAAAGCATCTCGTCAGCCACAGCGTTTTCATATCCCAGCATCGGCTTAGCGGAAGGTATCTCGATTATCGTATCTCCGTCAATGTCGGTGCAGTAATATCCCGAAGGTCTTGTTCCTGCGGGCAGCAGTTTTTCCTTTCTCTGCTGGATAGGGTTCTGCAGTGTTGCATATCTGTAATAAACAAGCTCTGTCTGCAAAAGTCCTTCGGAATTCAGGCTGTCTATGAAGATAGCGCTGCGTCCTCCGTCGAGCATACCCTTTGTTGACTTGACGTATGAAGAAACGTTATCGCACATCTCAATAGTCTGGTTCCTTTTTACCTCGCCGTTTTCCAGCGTAAGTATCGAAGCCTTCGCCGTGACCTTTTCGGTCTCAGCGTTCACCGTCTTCTGAACAGCGACAAGCTCGTTCATTCCGTCAGCGTTTATATCCATCATCTCAAGTACGGAGTAGGTATCCGCACCTGCCTTTTCAAATTTATTGTTGTTATACCTGTATATCTCAAGCGTCTTGTCGTCCGTCGCAGGATTCTGATAGCCTACCAGCACCTTGATCTCCCTGCTCCAGCCGAAAGACGAGATCATGACCTTGTCAATATCCGTTCCCGCACCGTGCAGTTCCTTGACCGAGTACCAGTCGCCGTCCTCGTTGGTGTCCAGAACGTTTATCCTCATTCCGTTGTCTTTGGAATTGTCCTTGTATTCATAGAAAACGATAGCCTCGTTTTCAGGCTCATCGTCGATATTGGCAATAACGTAAGCGCTTCGGTAATCACCGTTTCTGGGATATTTGAGAGTGATATTGCTTCCGACGCTCTCGATCAGCGCCTGATGTATCTCCGCCTGCTCTTTGGTGAGCTTAGGCGCATCTACCAGACCTTCGACTGAAAAGTTTAATGCCGAACAGCCCGTAAGCACCAGACTAACAGCTATAAGAGCCGCTTGTTTCAGTCTTCGCAAAATATCACTTCCCTTCCCGAAAACACAAAATAAGGTCGGGTACGCATACCCGACCTTATTATACCACATCAGACTTTCATTTTCAAGTGCTTTGGACAAATTATCTCTGTGCCAGAGGGATATAGATCTTTTCTCTCATAACAGCCTTATAAGCAGGTCTGATGATACGCTTTCCTGTAACAAGCTCCTCAAATCTGTGCGCACACCAGCCAGCCATTCTTGAAACGGCGAACATAGGCGTGAACAGATCATCAGGGATACCCAGCATCTTATAAACGAGACCCGAATACATATCAACGTTTGCGCACATCGTCTTGTCGCTGCCCTTAACGTCCCTGATTATCGCAGGCGTGAGCTTTTCAATGGTCTCAAGCAGAGCAAATTCCTTTTCCCACTCGCTGCCCATAGCAAGATTTCTCGCATTTGCTTTGAGTATCTTTGCTCTCGGGTCTGAAAGCGTGTATACCGCATGACCCATACCATAGATAAGACCCGACTTGTCGAATGCTTCCTTGCGGACTATCTTTTTGAGTACCTCTGCAACCTTTTCCTCATCAGCCCAGTCATCGACCGCCTCTTTGATATACTTGTGCATAGCCGAAACCTTGATGTTAGCGCCGCCGTGACGAGTGCCTTTAAGAGCGCCGACAGCCGCAGCGTAAGCGGAATACGGGTCTGTACCCGAAGAAGTCAGCACACGGCACGCAAACGTGGAATTGTTTCCTCCGCCATGCTCTGCGTGCAGTATCATCAGCAGATCCAGAAGCTTAGCTTCCTCGTCCGTGAACTTTCTGTCAGGTCTGAGAGCCGAGAGTATCATCTCAGCCGTAGACTGTCCGGGGATCAGCGGGTGCATGAACATGCTCTCGCCGTCAAACGAACGCTTCTTCACCTGATAAGCCGATACCATGATGTTAGGCAGCTTTGAAATGATAGAGATAGCCGTTGCCATTTCAAATTCAGGCGAACGCTCCTCAGGATTTGCGTCATACGAATACAGCGCAAGAATGGATCTCTCCATCTTGTTCATGATGTTCTTTGAAGGCGCCTTTGAGATCATATCCTCAAAGAAATCTCCCGGCAGAGGTCTGTTGTCAGCGATCATTTTTTTGAAAGCCTCAAGCTCCTCAGCGTTAGGAAGATCGCCCATGAGCAGCAGATAAACTATCTCCTCGAAAGCGAACCTGTTTTCCTTGCGGGCATTTGAGATAAGATCGTTGATGTTATATCCACGGTATATGAGCTGACCTTCGATAGGCGCTTTTTCGCCTTCGTTGATAACATATCCGTGAACGTTGCATATATTAGTGAGACCTGCCGTGACACCTGTGCCGTCAGCATTTCTCAGTCCTCTTTTAACAACATATTTGTCATAAAGCTTAGGGTCTATGGCATTGTTGTCGATAAACTGCTTGTAAAAAATAGATCTTGCTGTTTCTTTCATAACTTGTCCACTCCAAACATAACAATCATACTTAATAAGTTATTTTACTATATTCTGAGCATTTTGTCAAGCATGAAGGAACGCACGCAGCGTGTAAAGTCGGAAAAATGCCGCCACTGCACCTGTCAGATAAACGACGCTCCCGCAGCGGCAAGTCTTTTTTTCATTTTCTGCTTCCTGCTCTCATCGAAGCGGCAGCCCACAGCATCTTCAAAAAGAAAGACCTTTCTGCACAATTTAGCCGCACCCAGCGCCGTCTTCCCCACGCAGCCGCACAGGTCAAGACCGCAGATGTATATCTCGCCGTAGTCCTGCCGAGCCATATGCTCACGGAACTTCTTTGCAGTAAAGCTGTTGGAGAGATTTTTCTCAAAGTAAAGCTTTGAAACAATATCCACTCCCCCATAAAGCTCCGCACCCTGCGTACCCCTTATGGAAAAGCCGATGAACAGCCTGTTTGTCGGCAGGTTGGGCAGGATATGAGCAATGTATATCACATCGTCGCCTGCCTGCTCAAACTGATGTATCCTATCGTTGACCGCAGCAGTCAGCCTGTCCGTGTCATAATCAAACATCGTCTTTCTTTTCTCCCAGAGAAAATCGTTCTGCATATCTATCACGATAAGCGTTTTTTTATCAGCCATGCCGCACCTCCGATAACTATTGCCAAGGACGAATAAACGAAAACGAACTTAATGATATTGAACACCGTGAACGCCCACATAAGCACGGCTGATCGGCTGCCCGAAAGCAGAATGAACATCACCGTGTTTTCAAGCAGATCAGCGACCATTCCGACAACAGGAATAAACGGCAGCAGCTCACCTGCACGTCCCTTTATGCCGCATCTTTCAACGATAGACTTTATCGAGCATCTGTAAAACGAAACATACGCAAACGCATACACCATATCCACCGAATAGAACGCCCATCTGTAATACGCTCCTGCTTTGCTGCCGTAGCCCGAAAGCGCCTCTTTTATCCTGCCCGGAGTTATCCCGAAAGTCAGGTCGATTATTCCCTGTCCGCCTGAAAGAGTCTTTACATCTCCCGCCGCAAGACGCATCAGCGCCATCATCGCAAGAAATATCATAAGCAGTATCCCAAGCCCGAAAAGTCCGTGTGTTCTTTTCATTTTTCTCACCCCTTATCCAGATACCTCTCAACGCTTTCCCTCACATACTCCAGAAGCACCTTGTCATCGCAAAGGTCGATCCCGCAGGAGTCTTTCAGCTCCTCGTGCCTCAGCACCGCAAGCTCGTGCAGGCTCGAAAGCTCAAATGTTATCCTCCTGCATTCGCTCTCGCTTTTGCATCCGCCGAAATGCTCTGTGATGCACGGCAGGCTCTCCATTCCCATATCTCCTGTTCTGTTGAGCAGCAGATACCTGGTTATCGCCCTTGAATAGCTGAAATTTGCTATCATCAGCCTCATCATATTATAGTGCAGCATAACTACCCTCTCCTTTGGCGGCATCTCGCAGCACACAAGCTTTGCAAGCTCAGGGTCGGCTCTCTGTGCATCAGCAAGCAGCTGTTTGAACACCTCATACAGCAGCGCTTCCCTTGAACCGTAGCAGTAATTTATCATCGCAAGGTTCACGCCTGCCCTTGCCGCTATCGCTCGGCTGGTAACCTCGTCAGAGTCAGAGCAGCTCGTCATAAGCTCCTTTGCCGCCGTAAGTATCGCCTCTTTTGTCGCATCAAGGTCCCTTTTCTGTTTTTTGGGCATATTGTCACCTCATCTAATTAAACGTGTTTAATTACTGACAACAGTATATACCATACGCTTTCATTTGTCAAGTCCTTTTTTCAAAAAAATCAGGAATATTTCTCCCACGAACCGAATATATATAGTAAGAGCAATAAACGGACAAGTTCCCAAGGAGGATAAAAATGAAACATTACATACAGATCACCGCCGTATTCGCCCTGCTGATCGCAGTCATTCCCTGCATAGTTTTTCTCAGCCCGCAAAAACCCGAAGCCTCGCAGAGCAGCAGTTCATCAGCCGCCGAAAGCGCTCAGCAGACCGACACCGAAAAAGTAAAGATATACTTCACCGCCGAAAAAAAGATAACTGAATATACCATGCAGGAGTATATGCTCGGCGCTGTCCTTGCACAGATGCCTGCCGACTTCGAGCCTGCGGCGCTTGAAGCTCAGGCTGTCCTTGCATGCACCTACGCCCTTTACCGCATCTCCTCCGAAAGCGCCCACCCAACGCCTGCCCTGAACGGCGCAGCCATGAGCGACGATACAAAGCTCTACCACGGCTTTTTCACCGAAGCTAAGGCAAAAGAGCTTTATAAAGATAAATATGAAACCGCAAAACAAAAAGTCCTCGATGCCGTAAAAGCCGCAGAAAGCAAATTCCTCGCATATGAAGGCAAACCGATAATTGTCGCCTTCCATGCCGTTTCCGATGGCTTCACTCGCTCCGCAGAAGATGTCTGGGGTCAGGAGATCCCCTACCTCGTCAGCGTCGAAAGCAAACAGGACACGGAACTGGAGCAGGCAAAAACAGTGACCGAGCTTTCAAGCACGCAGCTCAGAGAAAAGCTTGAAAAGATTTACGACGATATAAAGTTCACCGATAAACCTCAGGATTGGCTCAAAGTCACACAAACAGGCGAACACGGCCTCGTTAAAACCGTCAGCGTCTGCGGAAAGGAAATCGCCGCCGCCGAATTCTGCGAGGTGCTGGACCTCGCCTCGCAAAGCTTTGTCTATGAGATCAAGAACGACAAATTCATCTTCACCTGTAAGGGTCTTGGGCATATGGTCGGCATGAGCCAGTGCGGCGCAAACGAAATGGCAAAGCAAGGAAAAAACTGCGATCAGATACTTACGCACTATTTCAAAGGCTGTACGCTGAGCGATAATTTATAAATAGCCCTTGAAAAATCCTCCCTTTCATGCTATAATATCTGTATGATTATCCTTCGCTTCTGCGTCGGATAATCGGATAACTCTCTTGAAAGAGTTATTCTCTGACTCTGTCTTAGACTCTCAGTCATTTTTCGTTATCGGGGAATCGTTCCCCGATAACGAAAAATCATTAAAAGTTTTAGGAAAGGGGTTCGGGGAACAACCCTTTTTCAAAAGGGTTTTCCCCGACTATTCCAATACAGAAGGGAAAGATGACCATGCCAAATATACTTGTAACGGGCGGTGCGGGATTTATCGGCAGCCACACCTGCGTAGCGCTGCTTGAAGCAGGCTATGACCTCATCATTGCAGACAACTTTTCAAATTCAAAGCCTGAGGCGCTCAACCGCATCAAAACTATCACGGGCAAAGATTTCAAGTTCTATGAGGTCGACCTGCTGGACAGAGAAAAGCTTGAAAAAGTTTTTGAGGAAAATAAGATAGATGCCGTTATTCATTTTGCAGGATATAAGGCAGTCGGAGAGTCTGTTGCACAGCCGCTGAAATACTACCACAACAACATCACGGGCAGTATC
The DNA here is from genome assembly GCA_947307175.1 of uncultured Clostridia bacterium. GTDB lineage: Bacteria > Bacillota > Clostridia > Oscillospirales > Ruminococcaceae > Hominimerdicola. The sequence continues at coordinate 4,972 of CAMZIK010000061.1, read as the reverse complement.
ATACTGCTTGAAACGATGAAAAAGTTCGGCTGTAAAAAGATAGTTTTCTCGTCCTCAGCTACCGTCTACGGACCGGTAAATCCTATCCCGTATGTTGAGGATATGCCGACATCTGCGACCAATCCTTATGGCTATACCAAGCTTTTCATCGAGCAGATTCTCAAGGACGTTTACGTTTCGGACAACGAGTGGTCTGTTTCGCTGCTGAGATATTTCAACCCTATCGGCGCTCACCCGTCAGGACTCATCGGCGAAGACCCCAACGACATTCCTAACAACCTCATGCCCTACATCTGCCAGGTCGCTGTCGGCAAGCTTGAACAGCTCGGCGTTTTCGGCAACGACTACGATACGCCCGACGGCACAGGCGTAAGAGATTATATCCACGTCTGCGACCTCGCCGACGGACACCTCTGCGCCGTGAAATATGTGCTTGAACATAAAGGCGTTGAAGCCGTAAACCTCGGCACAGGCAAGGGTTCCAGCGTCCTTGACGTCCTGCACAGCTTTGAAAAAGCCTGCGGAAAACAGCTCCCCTACGTCATCAAGCCACGCCGCCCCGGTGACCTGCCTGCCTACTACGCAAAGACCGACAAGGCAAAAGAGCTTTTCGGCTGGGAGGCAAAGTATACTCTCGACCAGATGACCGCCGACAGCTGGAACTTCATCAGCAAAAATCCGAATGGGTTATAATAAAAGCAGGATGTATGCAGTCCCTTAACAAAAGATCTTTGCACACCAAAAAACACGGTATTATATTGACAAATTGTTGTCTATGTGTTAATATTAATACACAACCTGTTAAGGCTATACCGACTTTGTATTTCATCGTAAAGGAGTTTTGAACTATGGTTTTCAGAACAAATATGGAGGGAAGCATTTATACCATTGCAGTTGAAGGAAGGATCAGCATGCTCAATGTCGCTGAGTTCCAGCAGCAGGCAGATGATGCTATCGCAAAGCTTCTGGGCAAAAATGGCACGCTGATAATGGATTTTTACGGTCTGAAGTATATCTCCTCTGCAGGACTGCGTGTTATCATGTCCAGTCACAAACAAATGATAAAATGCGGCGGCACTTTAAAGATCATAAATGTACTCCCTGCGATAATGGAGATATTTGAGATCACAGGTTTCAAAGGTCTTGTTGATATTACAGGAACGGAGGTGTAGCAGCAATGAGCAAACTCAGATCATTTACACTTGAACTAAATGCGCCGTCAGATTTCGGACCACTCAAAAACCAGTACGAAGAGACCGTAAAGAATATACTTGCTGAAAGCAACAGAATGGCAAAAAGAGCAGGTGTCAATTCCAAAGAGGAAATGCACATTGTTCTGCTTACCGAGGAAATGATCTCGGTGCTTCCGCACATTATAGAATACGGCTCGGGGAAATTCTGGATAGATGTTACGGACGATCTTTTTGAGCTTCACATTCAGGTAACACCGAGTTCCGCTTCGGGCGTAAAGGCACGCAAGGTTAGTGAGCCCGCAAAGAAAACGATAATGGGCAGAGTGTTGGGTGTCTTTGACAAGGTAGTATCCAAAAAAAGCGAAAACAGCACCGACAAGGATATGAGCTGGTCACTTGGCAGCTACATTGAAGATCTGAAGCGGCAGAATCCGAACAATATGCCTGATGAGTGGGATGAGATGGAACATTCTATCCTTGCCAACATAGCAGACGATGTTGTTGTCAGGAGAGATAACAACAATGTTGACCTTATCATCTCAAAGAAAGTCACACCGCAGAGCTTCAATTTCTAACAGATCCAAAAAAGAGGACAGTTTATACTGTCCTCTTGTTTTTTCACTTGTTTGATCACTTGTCCAGCGTCTTCATTGTCGGGAAAACAAACACGATATTTTATAACCTTACATAAAGGTTTATAAGTCTATTTTACGACATTTAATTTGTGTCTCTTATTTTATAAGTCTTCATAACTATTTATAAATGGTCGTAAATCAGTCGTAAGTTGGTCGTAAGCTTCACATGGAATCATTAGTCAGATACTTGAAGTACTCTTCAAACCCGATCATCTCTTTAGACTTCAAGTCCTTGGTCGCATCGGCGTAGATACCCAAAGTCGTTTCAACGTCGGCGTGTCCGAGAATATCCTGCATTGCCTTGATGTTCACGCCTGCCTCGCACATTCTCGTTGTGAAGGTGTGCCTCAGCGAGTGGTTGCTGAAATTCGGCAGCGTGGTGACCTCTTTGCCGCTGCTTTTGTCGAGCAGCTTGTAATTGCAGTCACGAATTATCCTTTTCAGTGCCTTGTTGAGCGTCCCATGGTACTGAACATTTCCGAAACGGTTAACAAAGATAAAATTGCTGAATCCGTCAACCTCCGCCTTGCAGTAAATGCCGGCTTCCTCCTGAAACACCTTTTCAATCAGGAACGCTTCTTTCACTTTCGGCAGCATAGGTATCGTCCGCTTGCCTGCTTCGGTCTTAGGAGTGTTCACCGCAAAGGTACAGCCATTCTGCTTGCCTTTGCTGAAATACACAAGGGTGTGGTTGACGCTGATCGTGTTCTCATCAAAGTCCACGTCTTCCCAGCGGAGCCCTGTAAGCTCACCCACTCTCATGCCCGTCCAAAGCATTACTGTGAATATCGGCTGCCAGTGTGCGTATCTTGGAGAGTTTGCAAGAAAGTCCTCAAAGATCTGCTGTTCTTCTAATGTCAACGCTCTCCGCTTGTCGTCATCACGATTGTGAGCACGCTTCAATTCCTTCAAAGCGTTGTCAGACGGATTGTATCTCAGGTAATCGTCCTCGACCGCCAGTTCCAGAACCTGATGCAGCACCGTATGTATACAGTCGATACTGTTGACCTTGATATGCAGCTCGTCTGCAAGATAGTTATAGAACGCTCTCACGTCCGTCCGCTTCAAATCGGTCAGCTTAATCTTTCCGAACTCCGGCTCAACAAACTGCTCGTAAGAATACTTATAATTTGAGAAAGTGTTGTCCTTCAAGCCTTTTTTAAGCTTTTTCCATCTGTTATAAAGGTCATTAATGGTGATTTTTTTATTATCAATACTTATCCCGTTAATAGTATCCCTCAAACATCAAGCTCTTTTTCTCTGAGCTTTTCAAGTGTTTCGGCATATACCGAACGTCTGGTGCCTCTGTTATCACGCCATTTATACTCATATGATCCGTTAGGTCGCTGGTACTCACCTTCTTTTAAAACTCTGCCTTTTTTATCTTTTCTTCTTGTATTAGACATTGTATCCCTCCTGTCATTAATGACAAGGAGATAACGCCTGATTCAATTATAAATCAGGCGCAACTCCATGTCAAGCATTTTAGATCGAATAAGCTTTTGAAAGATAAGCTTCAAAAACCTGCCTTTTGATAAGTCTCTTGCTGCCTACCCACAATACGAATGTACAGTGCTCATCATCGGTTATGCTCCTAAGTTTATTTATCCCGATGTTAAAATACTTCGATGCTTCGTCAAGCGTAAGGTTTGATTTTTCCCAGATCGGCACTTCCGACTTCTTTTCTTTCATTTGCATCACCTACCTATTCATTCTTTCCAGATGAAAAGTCATAAAACTGTCCTGTTATTTCATAAATTGCTTTTTCTACAAGCTCATTTATTCTATGCACATCAAACATCAGATCGTTCATTTCATGTGTAATATATGGCAGTATTTTTTTATATGCTTTCTTTTCTATGCTTTTAGCTATTACATAAGCGTTTTGCATATCAAAATCCTTTCTAGTCCTAAAAAGATTAATCAACTCTACAATTGCTATTTCATTCTTGCTAAGCTTTTCATCAAAGCATATGGGGAGTGTTCTTTCATTTGCAATAGAATTAATCTTTGGCAGATGATATATCAATCTTTTATTCCAATCATCCAGTTTAAAATCGAAAAAACTGAATTGGGCTGTTAATTCAATGCGTGTGATGTCTACTTTGCAGTCTTTACCCATCTTACATCTTATCTCTTCTGACTTGTTGTATATTTTAACGAAACCGTCGTTGTTAGGCTTTCCTAAATATACAGTATAATTTGTCTTTGATTCAACAAGATATTTCATTTTTCTCGAATCAACCTTCTGCGGTACCAAGGAAAGGATATTAAGGCTACTGTCAATGGCTATATCAAAGAATGCCTTCGTGCATATAACAATTGAGAAAAAAGCTTTTATCTGCATAAATGCGGACGGATTTTGGAACACCTTATTAGGGTTGAAATCTATATAACCATACATGCCATTGATACTATCCGATTTTATTTTAATAAATATGTTGTAATATACGAAACTTGATGGGTCATTAACATTAATAGTAAACTTGTATATTTTCTTGTTATAGCATAATCCAGCTTCTTCATGTATTTTAGTGTTTTCAAAAACTCTCTTTATTTCCTTGCCTATGTTCTGTTTGCGGAAAGACCGAAAAACAGGCCACAAAGAACGCTGTTTCACGTCTTGCAGGCGACAACAGATATGCTACTGCGGCTAAGCTTTCAAGCACGATGTACAAGACTGCTAACACAGTAATTCTCGCAACAGGCTTGACCTATCAGGACGCTCTGGTTGCAGTGCCGCTTGCAAACGCCTATGGCGCACCATTGCTTCTCGGAACGGAGAAGCACATCACAGCTCAGACCGAGGCAGAAATCAAGCGTTTGAAAGCTAAGAACGTAATTGTTGTCAGCACAAATGGAGCTATCGGCGCTAAGGCTAAAGCCGAGCTGAAAGCATTGAAGCTGAACACCACCTACATTGAGGGCAAGACCTGTTTTGAGACAGCTTCCAAGGTCGCAACTGCACTCCAGAAGAAAGCAGGCCAAGCTCCTGAAACTATCTTCTTTGCTACCGACAGTGCTTTCGCAGACGCATTGTCCGTTTCACCTGTTGCAGCTAAAAAGAACGCACCTATCATCTACCTCAAGAACAAAGGCAGCATTGATTCGGCTACGGCTAATTATCTGAAATCTGTTAAGGGT
>CAMZIK010000060.1 GCA_947307175.1 uncultured Clostridia bacterium | reverse complement strand
TCATGCCCCAAACCGTTCGCAAGCGAACGCTTTACCCCTTCGGACACACACTTGTTTAATAATATAAATTCTGATTTATATTAGTCATCATCAACAAGCCTGAAACTCACATCTCCCGACGAAGTGTCGATAGACATCTTGTTTCCGCCCGAGCCTTTGGTGTAGGTGTCATTTTTCTCTGACATTGCGAACTCAGAATCAACATCGCCGGAAGCTGTATCGACTTCAGCTTCAAACTCCGAGTCCTCAGGCACATATATCTTAACATCTCCCGAAGATGTGTCTATGCTTACATTTGAAGGTATCTTGTCAACAGAAAGCTCCGAGTCGCCGCTTGAAGTGTCTATCTTGACTGTCTTTGCTTCCTTTACATCAACAGCAGCTCTTCCCGAAGAAGTATCCACGCTGATCTTTCCGACCTTTTCAGCGGTTATCCTGACTTTTCCCGAAGAAGAATCAGCGCTGATAGAATCCGATTCACCCTTCTGCTCGATAGTTACATTTCCCGATGAGGAATCAGCATCAATAGTTTTTGCGCTGCAGTCAGTGACCTTTACATCACCTGACGAAACATCTATACGAATGTGTTCTGCTTCAAGCTCATCTACGTTTATATCGCTGGAAGAACCGTCAAAGTCGAGGTCATCAAGCTTCATATCTTTCGGTATCTTTATCTCAAGCTTCTTATCGTATGATTTGAACCAGAAGCTCTCGCCCGACTTGCTGTACTGCACACGCAGTTTTTTGCCGTCTACCCATGTATGCACTTTCTTGGAATCCTCAAGCTTATCCGAGCAAGTCTCAGTTATGCTCACCGTGTCCTTGTCATACCTTGAAACGCTCACGCTTCCCGAAGTCCAGTTGATGTCGATCTGGCTGATCTCATCAGTTATCTCCCTGTCTCCCGAAGTGTATTTATTAGCGTTTGAATAGAAATTGCCGATGTTGCAGCCACTCATGCAGATCGCTGCCGCTGCCGCCATGATCAGAGTAACTATCCCATGTCTTATCTTCATCATGTTTTCTCCTTTTTGTCTGCTGTGTTCCTTTCTTTATTATCCATTATAATATGTCTTCCTGAAAAAACTATTAAATCATTTCTTAAAAAACACTTAAACGCCTGAAAAAAGCAGGGTTTTCGCCCTGCTTTTCTGTAAAAGTATTAACTAATGCTGCTTGTCAGAAGTTGCGATAAGGCTCTCTTATAGTTGAGGATACTCTCTTGAAAGGTTTTCTTCAAGTCTCATTTCTAAGCTCTCACTACTTTTTCGTTATCGGGGACTTGCTCCCCGATAACGAAAAAGCAATAAAAGTTTTAGAAAAGGGGGATAACAGAGTAACCGTTACCACGGTTACTCTCAAAAAACGCTTTGCGTTTTTTCCTTCATCAAAAAGGGTTTCCCCCAACTATCAGATAGCTTTCTTCTGCTTTTTGATGATAAGCGATACAGCGAAAATAGCCGCTGCGAAAAGGAGCTGGATGCCGATGCACATCATGACCGTAGAGAGCTTGAAAGTCTCCGAGCTGAGTCCGCAGATCATATCGTTAGCCTTGACGTACCAGTAAGCCGGCAGGAATCTTCCGACTGCCAGAACACCGCTTGAGAGCATCTCCTGCGGAACGAACATACCGCACAGGAAAGCCATTCCGAGTCCGACAGCCTGTGTTGCGAAAGCCTGAACGTTGTCGTCGATGCCAAGCTCTGCGAAAAGCAGTGCGATAGCAACGCAAACAAGTGTGAATGAAATACTGTTGAGCACAGCGTACCACATATTGCCCGAGAACATTCCGCCGTTCTTGCCTATGCCGAGGATCATAAGGAATACCCAGAGGATCACAACGGAGATACCGCTTGCAGCTATCGTCTGCTTCGTTACTGCCGAGAATTTTATGCTCGAACACTTTGTTCTGAAGCCGACCTCTTTCTTGTTCATAGCGATTATTACAGGGCAAAGCACACTTACGATAATGCTCAGAAGTGCGTATGGCAGGTAGTTGAAGAACGATGCCGGCTTGCTTGCCTTGATGTCATCACTGAATGTCTCAAAATTGACCTCTGTCTTGATGTCCAGAGCTTCCTCTGCTGCGTCAAGAGCCTTGTCAAGCTCCATGCCGCCTGCAAGGTAAGCCTTTACCGTGCCGACATATGTGTCAAGCGTCGAATCAGCCAGCTTGTTTGTGTAGCTGTCGTGCAGATAACGTGTAGTGAAAAGTCCGTCTGTCTCGCCCTTTGCGAGTTTTTCCGAGTAACCCTTGTTGATGTCGATGACGTAATTTGTCGAAGTGACGTACAAAGCGTCGATGAGCTTATCCTTGTCGTTCTCTATATCAACGATCTCGTTGTTCTTTTTGAGATAATCGCAAAGCTTCCTGCTTGCGTCCGAATCGTCGTGGTCGAAAACCGTAAGCGCCATTTTTGAGCTTGAAAACTCAGTTGCGCCCTGACCGACATCAGTAAAGTTGAGTATCAGAAGGAAGATGCCCAGGAAGATAAGCATACCGAGCCACTTGGTCTTTGCGATCTTGAAAAACAGCTTAAAGACTTGCATACTTACGCCTCCTTGTCATCAAAAGTCCGATAGTTACGAATACTACCGATGTGATTATCATAGTCACTACGCACTGGATATATCTTGTGTAATCCTTGTAGATGTTAAGGCTGAAAAAGCTTTCGCAGATAACAGCCGCAGGGTTTATCTTGTTGAACCATGCAAATGACGATTCCGCTATCTTCTGCTTGATGCTTGCGTCCATAAGACCGCTGCAGAAGCAAAGGATAAGTGAAACTGCGGTACACATAGCGTTCTTTGTTGCAAAGGACATTTTGCCGATAGAGCCTATCGTAAAGCCCATTGAACTTCCCACGATACCTGCAAGGATAGCTGTCATGTAAACAAGCGGTATCCTGTTTCCCATATCAACACGCAGCACCGTGATGATGAATGTCAGGGAGATGACCATGCAGATAGACTGTATAACGTAAGTTCCGCAAAGTGATGCGATCAGCGATCTGCTCTTCGGAGTCGGTGAAACGCATTTTCTTGCGCCCAGTGCCGAAAGATTTCCCTGATTCTGAACTGCGATATGCAGACCTGTGATAGTACCGAAAAGTGCTACCATTGCGAGCAGATTGAAGAAATACTGGTCATACATATTTGTGTTGCCCTCAGAGAGCGCCTCTGCCTTGACAGTGCTTATCTCCTCGGAAAGCGCCTTGACCACAGCCTCGGTCTTGCTTGGGTCTTTTTTCGCAGTATCTGTGATTATCTTTGCGTTGAGGTTGTACTTTTCAACGAGCGTTTCAAGCATCGTGCTTTTTAAGCTGTTAGACGATACCGTCAGGCTCAGCTGATCATCTACCGTGATAATTCCTCTTACATCTTCGTCCTTGAGCTGTTTAAGTGCATCGTCTTTGTCTGTGTAGATGAACGAGAAAGCCGCATCGTCAGCGTTTTCAAGGTTTTCAGCGACCTTTTTGAAAGCCTCTCCGTTTTCTGTGTTGTTGATGACCACTGCGGTCTTTACGATGGAGAACTTGATGTCGTTGTCATAGATGTCTCCGAAAGCAGCCTTGAAGAAAGTGCCCAGAGCTATCGGATAGATCATCAGCCAGATGATGACTTCTTTGACACGCAGATGTGTAATTATCTCGTATTTGAAATTATGCCAGAACATATTGCTTCTCCTTTATGTCTCTCGTTATTCGCTGTCTCTTAACTGCTTTCCGGTGATCTCAAGGAATACATCGTTGAGTGTCGGAAGCTCTGAATAAACTCTGCCGAAGTGTATATCCTTTTCCTGAAGCACTCCCAGTATCCTTATCAGATTGTGCTTGCCGCCCGAGCAGTAAACGTAAAGCTTGCCGTCCTTGTATTCCACATTGTAAACGTGCGGAAGCGTGCTCATCTTTTTGGTTATCTCCTCATCAGGCTGCTGCATCTCGATAGATACTGTCTCGGTGTTCTTTATCATCTTTTTAAGCTCTGCCTTTGTGCCCAGAGCTATGTTCTTGCCCTTGTCCATTATTGCGATCCTTGAGCAGATCTGCTCGACCTCCTCCATGTAGTGGGAGGTATATATAATAGTAGCACCCTGTGCGTTAAGCTCCAGGATACCTTCGAGTATCCTGTTTCTGCTCTGCGGGTCTACCGCAACTGTCGGCTCGTCAAGGATTATCAGCTCAGGCTTGTGAGCGATGCCGCAGGCGATGTTGAGTCTTCTCAGCAGACCTCCCGAAAGCTTCTTTGGTCTGAACTTGGTGAAATCCTCAAGTCCAACGAACTTTATTGCCTCATCAACGTATTTCTTTCTTGTCTCCTTGTCGGTGATGTACAGTCCGCAGAAGTAGTCGATGTTTTCGTATACCGTAAGCTCATCGTATACCGCAACGTTCTGTGAGATGATCCCGATGCGTTTTTTCAGAGCGTAGTTTGTCGGGGTCATCTTCTCTCCGAAGATCTCGATCTCACCCTTGTCGAATTCGAGCAGTGAGAGCAGACAGTTTATCGTTGTTGTCTTTCCCGAACCGTTAGGTCCGAGCAGTCCGAAAACCTCACCCTGCTTTATCTCCAGATCGAAATGATCCACTGCGATAAGCTCCTTGTATCTCTTGACCAGGTTTTGTATCTTTACTACCGTCTGTTCCATAACTGTTCCTCCCAAAGTTTTTTGTTTTGTTTTTCTTACTGTAACTACATTATAACACGCCGATTGTCATATTGTAAGTGAACAGTGTAACAAACCGATATGACAAATGTAATTTTCAGAGGTAAGAGATAAGAAGTAAGAAGTGGGTTCACCGCAGTTGGTCGGCATCAAGCTCTTACTTCTTACATCTTACCTCTGTGTTGACAACAACTATAAAAATGTGCTATCATATCTTTGGTATAATACCTGTTGAATTATTGAGGCGACCTTGCGGTCGCTTGCGAGGATATTCAAAGAATATCCTCGGGGGAGAGCAGAGTAACCGTTACCACGGTTACTCTTGACAACGGCGCAGCCGTTGTTACCTTTCTTCAAAAGGGTCCCCCCCAATAGTTCCGCAGGACTGCAGAAAGGCGGTGAGCGACATTTCAGAACTTGTTGAAAAACTGATCGTAATGCTGATATGCTCAACCAGTCTCACCGATTACAGCTATGATTCAAGCCTGCCTGTTATTGCGATGCTTTCAGCGATGACAGCGAGCTGTATCGTCATGCTTGTAAAGAACAAGCCCGCTGCATATCTGCTTTCGGCAGGATATATCTTCATATGCTTTGCATCTCCCTGCTTTATGATGTTTCTGCCGATCACAGCCTACGACATCTCCCGCAAAAAACTCTATCCGCTATGCGTTCCTGTACTCGCAGTTCTTGGCATACAGGCATACGAAGACAGTATACCGCTGAGCATAAAGACCGCCGTGTTCTGTATCGCCGCCGTCACAATAGAACTGTTCAGCCGCCGTGCGCAGATGCTTGAGCATAAGCTGAACATCACAAGAGACAACGCCGTTGAGTATTCAAACGAGCTTATAAGAAAGAACCAGCAGATAATCGAAGCACAGGATAACGAAGTCCACCTCGCCACGCTCACGGAAAGAAACCGTATCGCAAGGGAGATACACGACAATGTCGGTCATATGCTCACCCGAACGATACTGCAAATGGGTGCGATACAGATAATCAATAAGGACGAAAACCTCGTCGAACCTCTTGACAGCGTAAAATCAACGCTCGACGAAGCAATGAACTCCATCAGAAAAAGCGTCCACGACCTGCACGACGATTCCATAGACCTTGAAAGCTCGCTGAGAGATGCCATCGCTCCGCTGAAAGAGAACTTCAAAGTCACCTTTGATTATGATGTTCCCGGACACATCAGCGGCAAGATAAAATACTGCTTCATAGCCATAGTCAAGGAAGCCGTCAATAATATCATCAAGCACTCAAACGGCGATAAAGCAACCATCATCGTCCGTGAACACCCCGCAATGTGTACCCTAAGCGTAGAGGATAACGGAAAGTGTTCGGAGAATATCTCATCGGGCGGTATAGGTCTTGAAAATATGCAGGACAGAGTCCGTTCGCTCGGCGGAGTGCTGAACATCACTCCAAGCAGCAATGGCTTCAAAATATTCGTAAGTATAATGAAAAAGAGGAATAATTGATATGAAGATCATAGTTATAGATGACGACAAACTCGTTGCGCTCTCGCTCAAAACAATACTCGAAAACACAGGCAGCATCGAGATAGCCGCAATGGGTCACAGCGGAGAGGAAGCCATAAGCCTCTATGAACAGCATAAGCCCGACGTTATGCTCATGGATATAAGAATGCAGGGCATGACAGGTCTCGAAGCAGGCGAAAAAATCCTCGCAAAGGATAAAGATGCAAGGATTCTCTACCTCACAACTTTCTCCGACGACGAGTATATTGTCAAAGCCCTCAACATCGGCGCTAAAGGCTATATCTTAAAGCAGGATTTCAACGGCATCGAACCGGCTCTCAAAGCCGTTATGAACGGTCAGCGTGTCTTCGGTGAACAGGTCATAAGCAAACTCCCCGAACTTATCAGCGGCAAGGAAACTTTCGACTACCAGAGCTGCGGTCTCACCGATAAGGAATGGGAGCTTACCACCCTCGTCGCACAGGGTCTGAGCAATAAGGAAATTGCCGCCGAAATGTTCCTCAGCGAAGGTACCGTCAGAAATTATCTCTCCCAGATCCTCGAAAAACTCGACCTGCGTGACCGCACCCAGCTCGCTATCTTCTATTTTAATCACAAGTAACAACGTATCGGGGGGACTCTTTTAGGAGAAGAGTTCCCCCGAACCCCCTCAGAAACCTCTTATTGATTTTCAGCCCATAGGGACATAAAGACCCTATGGGCTGAAAATAAGTAGGGACTCCAAAGAGAATGCGAAGAAAACACTCTCTAAAAAAGCCCCTAATATGCTGCCAACTGTAATCAAAATAAAAGACACCCGAAGACACACAGTTTTCGGGTATCTTGCTTTTAATACGAATTGAGAATAGTATAAGCCAAAGTCTGTTGCGGTATACCTGTCGTATGATTAGGGAACGCTTCTGAAAAGAATCTTTCTTGAACTCTCTCAGGACTCTTACACATTTTCGGCGCATAGAGCTTAATGCTCTATGCGCCGAAAATCTATAAAAGGTTTCTGAAAATGGGGTTAACCGCCCTTAAGGGCGGTTGCGAGAATATCCAAAGGATATTCTCGGAGGGGAACAGAGTAACCGTTACCACGGTTACTCTCGAAAAAACGGAGAAGCATACGCTTCTCCGTTTTTTGCTTCTTCCAAAAGAGTTTTCCCCAATTATCCGACAAGTATTCTGTGATAGCCTTTAGCTTAAACTATTCCTCATTTGTATCAAAGATGTTCTCGTCGCCGAGTTTAACGACTTTTTCAGGGTCGATTATACGGCACTCTCTGCCGTCCTCGTCGGTAAACTCGCCTACGAGGAATCTTGCGCAGGCCTGCTCGTTGAGTTCGACGGCTGGCTGTATCTGTTCGGGCATGACCTCGGAGAAACCGTAAATATTATTGACGAGCAGAGCGACCTGATGCTCCATATTATTAGTCACGATAAAGCAGTCTCTGCTTCTGACTCCGCCGAGGTCATACTGAAATCTTCTCGTCAGATCAATAACGGGGATATACTTGTCCTCAAACTTCACCGTACCCGGAACATAGTCGGGAAAATCGGGTATCCGTTCAGGCTCACTTGCAGGAACGATCTGTTTTACGTATTTGAAGTTCACGGAAAAGGTGTGTCCGTCAACAGAAAAAATAAGGTACTTCTCTGCCTCCATATCACTTTCCCTCCTTGTTGATAAGATTAAGTTCAAGCATTATTTCGCCTGCAATATTATCAAGACTTATCTGCCTCATCACGCTTCCGTTTTCAAAAGCGGCTCTGGGCATACCGTAGACCACACAGCTCGCCTCGTCCTGACCTATTGTTTTGCAGCCCATTTTGTGCATATTCAGCATACCGCTCGCACCGTCCGAGCCCATACCCGTGAGTATAACACCCACAGCCTTAGTCTTTGCGCAGTACGCCACCGAATCAAACAGCACATCTACCGACGGGCAGTGCCCCGATACCTTGACACCTGGTTCTGAGGTCACAAAGTACCCTTCTTTGTCGTGGAAAATTCTCAGATGCTCTCCGCCCTTTGCGATGACCACCATGTTGTTTTTCAGGTACAGTCCGCTTCTCGCCTCAACGACATTGAACCTTGTCGTCTTGTCCAGCTGCTCAGCGTAGATCGCCGTGTACTTTTCGGGCATATGCAAAACCGCAGCGATAGGCGGGATATCTTCTCCCGTCAGCTTTTCAAGGACCACAGGCAAAGCCTGCGTGCTTCCCGTCGAACCGCCGATAGCAATGATATTTCCCTGTCTCCTGGTCTGTATCCTCATATGCGTGTGCAGATCCTGCGCCGACTTTTTCAAGAGCCTGTTCAGACTCTGGCAAAGCCTTGTCGAAAACAGGTCAGCGTCCTGTTCAGGCTTCATGATAACGTCCATAGCGCCTGCGTTCATAAAGCCGTAGTTTGAGTTGTGAACTGCCGTGCAGACGATAAGCGGTCTGAAAAATCTCGGCATAAGTTCCCTGATATATTCTATGACCTTTTCCTTGTTCCACCTGTCGCCGTCAAGGATAACAGCATCAGGCATAGAAGCCTTTATGTTCTTCGCTCCAAGCTCGAAAGGACAGACCTCCAGCGTCAGCTTTACACCTGCCTCCGTGGTCTTTTCAATGATCTTTATGGCCCCCGAAGAGAACCTGCGGTCATCGGCGATAATAAGTATTTTTCCGTTTTCTCTTATCATCTGCTTTCACCGTCCTTTTTGTAGACTGCATTGGCGATTTTCCTGTAAGGCATATCCGCAGGAGCGCTCTCTGCGTGTCCTATGTAAAGATAACCGCCAAGCTCGGTAGCGTTGTAGAATTTTCTGCAAAGCTTTGATTTGGTCTCCTCGTTGAAATATATCATAACGTTGCGGCAGAAAATCAGGTGGAAATTGCGCTTGAAAGAGATGTCCTCCATCAGATTGTGATACTTGAATACCACGTTGCTGCGAATGTCATCTACCACCCTGTAATCGCCGAAATCCGCACGGCAGAAATACTTTTCACGCCACTTGTCAGGGATATTCTCTATCGCCGCCGCCGAATAAACACCGTTTGAAGCGCTTTTCAGAGCGTTGAATGAAATATCCGTCGCAAGAATTTTAAGATCCCAGCGGCTTTTGCGCAAACCGAAATATTCATCAAGACACATAGCAATGTTGTAAGGCTCGTTTCCGAACGAGCAGCCTGCGCTCCAGATGCAAAGCGTCCTATCCTTGATGTTTCTTTCCGCATACGGCAGGAATATCTCCATCATGTGCTGAAAATGCGCCGTTTCACGCATAAAGTATGTGTGGTTCGTCGTGAGCTTGTTGACCATGTTTGCGACCTCACGCTGAGTGGAGTCGTTGTAAACAAGGTTGAGATAATCCGCAAAGTTGTCAAAACCATGGTCAAGTACGTAGTTAGAAAGCCTGCTCTCGACCAGCACTTTCCTGTCAGTAAGATTTATTCCGTAGCGTGTCTTTATAAATTTAACAAGCTTAATAAAATCATCGTTTTCTATCGTTAACATCTCATCACCCTTTTCTGTGGTGTAATGTCATTATTCTATTATCTGTCTGGCCGCTGTCTCCTGACACCTTTCTGTCTGCTGTCTACTAACACCGCTCGTCAAGCCATAAAGGGCTTGAGGAAGCTGGCGTTACCACAGGGTAAGGGAGCGCCCTCTCTTGCAGGGCTTAGCACTGCGCAGCAGTGGTAAACCTCATTTTCAAAGCAGTCCACTGGACTACTTTGAAATTCACCCTTTACCGAGCGCCCTACGGGTAAAAATTTCGCCGTCTGCGGACGGCGACACGGGCGCTGCCCGTGACCCGCCACCTTTTTTTACGAGAAAGAAGGCAGAGAATGGCTGCGCCATTCTCTAAAGTAACCGTGGTAACGGTTACTTTGGGACAGAAAAAACCTGTTATTATTCTTGGCTATCAGCCTTTAGCATCATACCAGCTCTTTCCGCTATGCACATCTGCGGTAAATGGAACTTGAAGCTTTACCGCATTTTCCATTTCCTCTTTTAGCAGCTTTTCAGCTTTTTCCCTGTCTGCTTCGGCAGCTTCAAGGATAAGCTCATCGTGAACCTGGAGTATAAGCCTTGCGTCGAGTTTTTCCTCTTCAATGCGCCTGTACACCCTGACCATAGCAAGCTTTATGATGTCAGCCGCAGCGCCCTGGATAGGAGCGTTCATCGCCGCACGCCTGCCGAAAGCCTGTATCATCTTGTTTGAAGCGTTAAGTTCGGGGATATATCTGCGCCTGCCGAAAATAGTCGTAACATAGCCGTTTCTCGTACCGTCCTCAAAAGTGCGGTCCATAAATTCAGAGACCTTCGGGTAGTTCGCAAGATAGCTTGCGATATACTGCTTTGCCTCGTTCACACTTACCCCGATGTCCTTTGACAGCGAAAAAGCGCCGATGCCGTATATGATACCGAAGTTTACAGCCTTTGCCGCACGCCTCATTTCGTCCGATACAAAATCTTCGGGCAGATCAAATACCTGCGCCGCAGTCGAGCGGTGAATGTCCTTTCCGCTGAGAAAAGCCTCCTGCATATTCTCATCGCCGCAAACGCACGAAAGCACACGCAGTTCTATCTGCGAGTAGTCCGCATCGACCAGAACATAGCCGTCCTTTGCCACAAAGAACCTGCGCATATTACGCCCGATCTCCTTGCGCACGGGAATGTTCTGCATGTTCGGCTCTGTCGAGGAGATTCGCCCCGTCCTTGTCTCCGTCTGCTTGAATACCGAGTGTACACGCCCGTCCTCACGGACCTGCTTGAGCAGTCCCTCAACATAGGTCGAGTCAAGCTTTGTCAGCGTGCGGTATTCAAGTATCAGCGGAATTATCGGGTGCTTGTCCTCCAGCGCTTCAAGTACCTCAACGCCCGTAGAATAGCCGCTTTTTGTCTTTTTCTTTGCAGGCAGTCCCAGCTTTTCAAAGAGTATCACGCCCAGCTGTTTTGTCGAAGCGATGTTGAACTCTTCGCCCGCATATTCGTATATCTGCTGCGAAAGCTCCGCTATCTTTGCTTTCAGCCCTGCGCCGAACTCCCTGATACCGTCCGTGTCCGCCTTAACGCCGAAATGCTCCATCGAAGCCAGCACCTCGCAAAGCGGCAGCTCGATGTCGTTGTAAAGAGTGAGCATTTCCGTCTGTTCAAGCTGCTTTTCAAGGTTTTCGCAAAGCGGCAGCAGGCTCGCAATATCTGCGTTCTCACCGCAGTCGCTGCGGTAAGCGACCTTGTAAGCAAGACACAGATTTTCCGCCGTATAGTCGCTTTGCTGCGAGTTGAGCAGGTATCCCGCAAGATCACAGCAAAATACCAGACCATTCACCTTTTCTCCGCCGCCGAATGCAAACAGATGCAGGCTCTTTCCCTCAAATGCGCATTTTTTACACTCGCTGCGCAGAAAGGCAAGTATCACTTCCCTGTCCTGCGTGGTGTAAACAACATCTGCGCAAATGACTTTCAGCTCGCAGCCTTTAAGCTCGCAGCCGACCCTTTCAGCCGCCTCAAATGCCGCAATGTCGGACAGTTCAAGCGCCTTTTCGGTCACCTTCGGCAGATCCGACAGCTTCACCTTCTTCTCCGGCTCGACCTCTGCCGAGGACTCAACAGCGCCCTGCTCTCCCAACCTTTCCAGCAGCCTGAACATCTCAAGTCCAGCCAGCAGCTCTCTCGTCTTTTCCCTGTCGCCGCCCGTCAGAGCGTAATGCTCAATGTCCCTGTCGATAGGCACTTCAAGGAATATCTCCGCTAAAAATCTGCTGTCCAGAGCGTCCTGATGTCCGCTTTCAAGCTTTGCACGCACCGACGGCGTCAGCTTCATCTCCGAAAGATTTTCGTAAAGCCCGTCAACGCTTCCTGCCTGCTGGATAAGATTCAAAGCCGTCTTTTCACCGATGCCCGTAATGCCCTTGATGTTGTCCGAGGTGTCGCCCATAAGCGCCTTGACCTCTATCATCTGACGGGGAGAAACACCGTATTCGTCCATAATTCGCTGCGGCGTGTATATTTTAGTCTCCTTCGTGCCTGCAAGCCGCACAGTCACCTTGTCTGAAACCAGCTGGAAGCTGTCTCTGTCTCCCGTAAGGATAAAGCATTCGTTTCCGCTGTCCGAGCAAGCCTTTGAAAGCGTGCCGAGAATATCGTCCGCCTCGTAACCCTCACACTCAACGACCGTAACACCGATGTCAGTCAGAAGCTCCTTGATAACAGGCATCTGCTGCGCCAGCTCGTCGGGCATACCCTTTCGGTTGGCTTTGTAGTCAGCGTTTGCCTTGTGCCGGAATGTCGGCGCTTTAAGGTCAAAAGCCACCGCCACGCAGTCGGGCTGTACCTGAGCAATCTCCTTGAGGTAGATGTTCATAAAGCCCGTGATGGCGTTGGTGAACTGACCCTTTGAGTTAGCGAGCGCCTTGATGCCGTAAAACGCCCTGTTCATAATACTGTTTCCGTCTATCGCAAGTAATTTCATTTTTTGCTCCTTAAATAATAACTGAGATAAATCAGAATTTATAATACTATACAGATGTGCGACCGAAGGGGTTTGGGGGCGATCGGAAAGCCCCCAAAAACAAGAACTCGACATCTGTTGTTCAAGCCGCCTTTACGCAGGCGGCTTGAGGCGGCTGGCGTTACCACGGGGCAGGGAAAGCCCTCTCTTACAGGGCTTTCCCTCTGTCAAAACAGTCCACTGGACTGTTTTCGAGCGAACAGCTTGCTGTTCGGTTGTTCACGTCCTTTGCCGTGCGCCTGACGGAAAGGGATTTCGCCGTCTGCGGACGGCGACGAGGACACTGCCCTCGACATACTGCCCTACGGGCAGTTTGCACCATTTTTTACGAGAAAGAAGGCAGAGAATGGCTGCGCCATTCTCTAAAGTAACCGTGGTAACGGTTACTTTGGGACAGAAAAAACCTGTTATTATCCAGCTCTTAAAGCTTTGATTTAAACTATAAATTCTCCAAACTCAGCGTTGCCACAGCATTGAGCGACATATCCGCCCGTTTGCCTGCAAGGTAGTCATAATATCCTTGACACGCTATCATAGCACCGTTGTCGCCGCAGTATTTCAGCTCAGGCAAAAATAACTTGTATCCACGCTTTACGCACTCAGCCGTTATCATCTCACGCACGCCCGAGTTTGCCGAAACGCCGCCTGCCACCGCAATAGTAGTGTACCCAAGATCCTTCGCCGCAAGCATGGTCTTTTTGCAGAGTATCTCTGCGATCGTCCGCTGAAAAGAAGCCGCCATGTCCTCACGGTTTATCTCGATGCCCTTTTGCTGTGAGTTATGCACAAGATTTATCACCGCCGTTTTCAAACCCGAAAAAGACAGATCGTATTCGCTGCCCTGAACCTTCGGGTGCGGAAGTTCAAATGCTTTCGGGTCGCCTTTTTTCGCCGCAGCGTCAATGAACTTTCCGCCCGGGTATTCATAGCCCAGCGTCCTCGCCACCTTGTCAAAGCACTCTCCTGCCGCATCGTCACGTGTCCGCCCGACAACACGGTACTTTGTGTAGTCAAGCACCTCAACGATGTGCGAGTGTCCGCCCGAAACAACAAGACATAAGTACGGCGGTCTGAGGTCATCATGCGAGATGTAGTTCGCAGCGATGTGTCCTGCAATGTGATGAACAGGAACAAGCGGTTTTTTCGCCGCAAGCGCCAAACCCTTTGCGTAGCTCACTCCGACCAGCAGAGCGCCTATCAGACCCGGGGCGTAAGTCACCGCAACAGCATCAATGTCGTCAAGCGTGCAGTCTGCCTTTTCCAGCGCCTCACGTGTCACCCAGCCGATGTTTTCAGCGTGACGGCGGGAAGCTATCTCAGGGACAACGCCGCCGTAAAGCCTGTGTTCATCAATCTGGCTTGCAACGATGTTTGAAAGGACAGCCTTGCCGTCCTCGACCACCGAGCAGGCAGTCTCATCGCACGAGCTTTCTATTCCGAGAATCTTCATTTTTATCATTCCTTTTTTAGATGTTAGAACGCTTCGCTTTTCAGAAGCAAGAAACAAGACATGGTATCGCCTGCGGCAATAAATATGCCCATTCGGGCTGCCTGCCTCCATAAAATTCAAGTTCTTGCTCTTTGAATATTAGTCCCGTAAGGGCCTACCGATTCGATAGAGTTGATATTTCGCAAGTCTTCACTACGGCACAAGCTGATTTTGACCGCAGAGATGAGCAAATACTCGGCAGCGGATAGGGAGATCTCCACCAACGTCACAGCTCATTAAATTGCCGTAAAAACGTTGATAAAGGCTTGTCGACTGCTCAAGCGATTGAGCAGGTACGGCAAAAGATAGGTTAAGGGAAAGGGGATACTAAGGGGGAAACCGTAGGGAAGAAAAGTCCGTGTACCTGCGCCGTAAGGCATGGCTTCCTTGTCTTCCCTATAGGTTTCCCCCTTAGAAAAGAAAGCCCAGGCGGAGCGAAGCTCCGCTAAATTCCGATTTACCTTACTAACAACAATTAAAATATTATTTGTTTATCTCCGCCGTGTAGATACTTTCCATTTCGGGAGAAATACCTCCGTCTTTTGTCCTCACATACAGCGGTTTTTCTATCTGAATAAAATTATTTCCGCCCTTGCGCCCTTCGACAAGTATCAGCCACGGCGGACAATCAGGGTTCTTGTGAACAGTCCGCAGGCGCTTTGGCTCAATGCCGTTTGCCCTCATCGCCGTGACGATGTCGCTTAACCGCTCAGGTCTGTTGCATATGCACAAACGTCCGCCGAACCGCAGGTTTTTCGCCGCCGCCCTGCACACATCGTCCACCGTGCATTCTATCTCGTGCCGTGCGATAGTCACCGCCTCGCTGTCGTTCTTTGCACCCGTTCCGCTTATCTTGTAAGGCGGATTGCAGGTGATAACATCAAGCGGCTCAGGGCTTCTCCACTCCTTTAAGTCCCCAAGCACCGCAAAGGTGTCACCCTGCGCACCCGACTTCTCTATCGTCAGCTTTAACTGCTCGTATGCCTTCTCCTGAAGCTCAACAGCGTATAACCTCTGCGGCTGGAAATTGCGCCGCATTATCATCGCAATGATACCACACCCCGTGCAGAAGTCACACACCTTGTCCTTGTGTCTGGGTCTGGTGAAATCCGCCAGCAGAAATGCGTCCGTCCCGAAACGGTGTTCGGTCGATATACATATTTTATAGCCTTTTCCCAGCTCCTCAAAAGTAAGATCGTCGTATTGCATCTTCTCTCCTCAAATCAGTACTTGATGCAAAAATGCGAATAAAAATCAAGTTCCTGTTCAGTATCCGTATCCCTGTCAACAAAATCCTGAAGTTCTTTTTTCATCGCATCGTATTTTTCCATGTGATCTTCATCGCCGCAGAAAGCCGTATGACACATAGCCCCATAGATACCACAGGTTATCGCATAATACCTCTCGCATTTCTCTAAAGTTATCCTGCATATGCCCTTGTATTCTTCGTCATTCAAAACGATTCCGCCTTCACTGCCTTTTTGTGCAATGTCAAGCGCCTTCCACATCTTTTCTGCCTCCTGCCTGCTATATCCGACTGCTCACAGCTTCCTGGTCATCAGAACTGCGTCCTCCGCAGGCTGCGAGTAAAAATTCTTCCTCTCGCCGACCTTTTCAAACCCGAAAGTCTCATATAAAGCTATCGCCGCAGCGTTTGACCGCCGCACCTCCAGCGTAACGCTTTCCGACTCTTTCAGATCATTAAACATATTCTCCAGCAGCGCCCTCGCAATACCTTTTCTGCGATGCTTTCCAAGCACAGCGATGTTGTTTATGCTCACCTCACCGCAAATCTCCCATACACTCAGAAAGCCTGCCGCCTCGCCGCTGTCAAGCGCAAGATATGTGTGCGCATTCGGATTTGAAAGCTCCTCAAAAAACGTCTTTTCGCTCCACGGCTGAGAAAAGCACGCCGCCTCTATCGCAGCGACCGCCTTGTAATTATCCTCATTCATCGGAGTTATCTCTATCAATCTCGTTCCCTCATTTTTCGCCGACAAGACAGTACATGAATCTCTTTTCGTCCACGACCTTGATCTTTGCGTTTTCAAAGCCGTGCTTCTGCGCAAGCGCTTTCAGCTCGCCCGTCGTGTAGTAAGTCTCGCCCTCATACTGATATTTCTCGCTGCGCTCAAAGTACGCCTTGCTGTAAAATCCGCAGATGAAGCGTCCGCCGTCTTTCAGCGTGCGCACTATCTCGTCCATAGCCCTGTCTGCGTCCTTCCAGAAGTATATCGTGTTTATCGTGTAAACGCAGTCGAAATAGCCGTCCTCGTAGGGCATAGCTTCAACGTCGCCGACAGACAGAAACATCTTTTCCGTCGCAACAGCCCTTGCGTTCGCCTTTGTCGCAAGAACTTTCATATCCTGCGAAATGTCAATGCCGTAAAACGTTGCATCGAGCTTTTCGTCGAGCCGCTTCAGCGTGTCGCCGTTGCCGTAGCCCACATCAAGAATACGTGCGCCAGGCTGCTTGGGAACAAAGTTGTAAACAGCGTTGTAGAGCTTGAAGTTGAAAACGTTCATCGCCAGCGTGAAGAACTGACCCGCCTTGCCCTCAGGCTTAGCGAACTGTGTCTTCATAAGGTTTTTGATGTTTTTCGGCGTCGTCAGCACCAGCGCCTTCATGTTTTTCAGTTTCATTTTCTTCTCCTTTTTCTCTATTATCATAAATCAGAATTTGTGCTAGCGCGCACGGCGCTTGTATGGGGGCTTTCCGGTCATGCCCCAAACCGTTCGCAAGCGAACGCTTTACCCCTTC
>CAMZIK010000059.1 GCA_947307175.1 uncultured Clostridia bacterium | reverse complement strand
CCCGGAGCAGCACAAAGGTTGCTGTCATCACAAGCTTATGTGCGACGGACAAGCGCCGTGCGCGCTAGCACAAATTCTGATTTATCGCAGGAACACTTTTGAAAAAATTTTTGAATTTAAGGCTTTTTTAAGATTTGATTTAAGAGTTTTTTTAGAAACGGGTGTTATTATATAGACATAGGGGAGAAGTACAGATAAAAAAATAAAAAAGAGATAAACAAAACTCCATGATACACCAAACCCAAGACGGGAGACAGACAGGAAAAAAGACGGCAGCAGCCGTCTTTTTTCTGCTTTTAGAGGTGAGAGGTAAGAAGTAAGAGGTAAGATGTTAGAGTTTAGAGATAAAAAGCAAAAAAATTAAGAGGTAAGACCGATGATCTTACCTCTTATTTCTTATCTCTTACATCTGAATCACTTCGAGAGCTTGTCCTTGCCGCCCATATACATTCTGAGTGGTTCGGGGATAGCTACGCTGCCGTCGGCTTTGAGATTATTCTCAAGGAATGCGATGAGCATTCTCGGCGGAGCAACGACGGTATTGTTAAGAGTATGTGCGAAATACTTCTGTCCGTCCTCGCCTTTTATCCTTATTGCAAGTCTTCTTGCCTGAGCGTCGCCCAGATTCGAGCAGGAGCCGACTTCAAAATACTTTTTCTGTCTTGGGCTCCAGGCTTCAACGTCGCAGCTCTTTACTTTAAGGTCTGCAAGGTCGCCCGAGCAGCACTCCAGAGTTCTTACAGGGATATCAAGGCTGCGGAAGAAATCAACGCTGTTCTGCCACAGTTTATCGTACCACTTCATTGAATCCTCAGGTTTGCAGACAACTATCATTTCCTGCTTTTCAAACTGATGGATCCTGTAAACGCCTCTCTCCTCGATGCCGTGTGCGCCGACCTCTTTTCTGAAGCATGGCGAATAGCTGGTGAGGGTCTTAGGCAGTTCGCTTTCGGGAGTGATGGTGTCGATGAACTTGCCTATCATAGAATGTTCCGATGTACCGATAAGATACAGGTCTTCGCCTTCGATCTTGTACATCATGTTCTCCATTTCCGCAAAGCTCATAACGCCCGTAACGACGTCAGAACGGATCATGAACGGCGGAACGTAGTATGTAAAGCCTCTGTCGATCATGAAATCTCTTGCGTAAGAGAGTATCGCAGAGTGAAGTCTTGCGATGTCGCCTTTGAGATAATAGAAGCCGTTGCCCGATGTTCTTCTCGCGCTGTCAAGATCGATACCGTCAAAGCTTTCCATTATATCAACATGATAAGGTACTTCAAAATCGGGAACGACAGGCTCACCGAAACGCTCTATCTCGACATTCTCGCTGTCGTCTTTTCCTATCGGCACGCTGTCGTCGATGATATTCGGGATAACGAGCATTCTTTCTCTTATCTGTGCCTCATAGGTGGTCTCGTCCTTTTCGAGCGCTTCAAGCTCTGCGCCGATAGCCGAAACTTCAGCCTTTACCTTTTCAGCTTCTTCCTTCATTCCCTTGCCCATGAGACCGCCGATCTCCTTGGACATTACTTTTCTCTTGTTTCTCAGTTCGTCGCATTTTGTCTTTGCGGCTCTGAACTTAGCATCAAGGTCGAGCACCTCGTCTACGAGAACGAGTTTTTCGTCCTGAAATTTCTTTTTGATGTTTTCCTTTACAAGTTCGGGGTTTGTACGGACAAGTTTGATGTCAAGCATATATTATTACTCCTTTTTTGCCTGCAATTGAGATACAGGCTTTCTGCTAAAAAATACATTAATAATATACACCTTTTCAAGCTTTTTGTCAACAAGGGCGCTCAGGAACTTTTTTCGCCGACGGCATTTTTATACCGCTGAAGCACTGCCTGCTCGGTCATTTGTCTGAATTCGGGGTTTATCGGGTGGACTACGTCTCTGTATGTGCCGTCAGGCTCACGGCGGCTGGGCATGGCGATAAATAATCTTTGGTCGCCCTGGACTACTTTTATATAGTGGACGGCAAAGACTCCGTCAAAGGTCACGCTCACCACGGCACGCAGTCTGCCTGAATCAAGAAGCTTTCTTATCTTTATCTCTGTTATCTGCATATACTGTTCTCCTATAAAATATTAATAAGTAATAAAATTTTTGCCCATAAATATAAAAATTATTCAATAGGGCTTTATTTTTATAAATTAATGTACTATAATATACGGTGAACAAATATTCGCCGAACGGAAACGGAGTCTTCTTTGATGATAAACGATAAGATACTTGAAAATATAAAAAATGTCCACTTTATCGGTATAGGCGGATCGGGTATGTATCCGATCGTTCAGATATTCCACAGCAAAGGCTATCACATCACGGGTTCTGACAACAACGAGACGGAAACTCTCGATGCGGTGCGCAAAATGGGTATCGAAGTCTTTATGGGACAGAGAGCAGAGAACATCAAAGGTGCAGAGCTTATAATCTACACAGCTGCGATAATGGCTGACAACCCTGAGCTTATTGCTTCAAAAGAGGCGGAAAAAGAGGGCAGGGCTTATCTTTGCGAAAGGGCGGATATACTGGGTCTTATCACGAGCTGGTATGACGATGCGGTGTGCGTTTGCGGAACTCACGGAAAGACGACAACATCTTCGATGCTCACGCAGATATTTCTTGATGAAGGCGTTGACCTTTCCTGCGTTATCGGCGGAAAGCTCCCGAGCATAAACGGTTCGGGAAGAAGCGGTTCGAGCAGCGTTATGGTGTGCGAGTCGTGCGAATATCAGGATCACTTTCTTAAATTCTTCCCTGATGTTGCGGTAATACTCAACGTTGACGCTGACCACCTTGAGTATTTCAAGAATATCGAGAATATAATCAGGAGCTTTAATATATTTGCGAACAAGACGACAAAGTGCATAGTTTTCAACGGCGACGACGAGAACTCGCACAAGGCTGTTGACGGCGTGGACAAGGAAAAGATAACTTTCGGATTTGACCGCAGAAACGACTATTCTGCTGTTATTACAGGCAAAAAGGGTCTGAGGACCGACTTTGAGGTATACTATAAAGACGAGCCTGCAAGAAAAATGGCTATACACGTTCCGGGAGACCACAATGTACTCAATACGCTGGCTGCTATCGCTGCGGCAAGGTATGAGGGAGTTTCATGGGAAGGCATCAGAAAAGGTCTTGACAGCTTCTTCGGTGCGGTGAGACGTTTCCAGAAGATAGACGAGGTAAAGGGTATTACGATAGTTGACGACTACGCTCATCACCCAAAGGAGATAGAGTGTACGCTCAAAGCTGCAAAGGGACTTGATTTCGGCAGGGTGTGGGCTGTGTTCCAGCCGTTCACCTATTCAAGAACGAAAATTCTTATGGACGACTTTGTCAGGGCGCTTGAGATCGCTGACATTGCCGTTATAACAGATATAATGGGAAGCCGTGAAAAGAACACCGACCATATCTACACGGAGATGCTCGGAGAAAAGGTGAAGGGTTCGGTTTATTTCATCACCGACCACGAGCTTGCCGACAAGCAGACCGCACAGCAGAAGGAATTCAACTTTATGCAGTGCGTGGACTACATAGCTGAAAACGCAAAGCAGGGAGATCTTGTGATAACTCTCGGCTGCGGAGATGTTTACAAGCTGGCAAAGCTGCTGGCTAACAAGCTCAGGGAAAGCGAGCTTTGAGCTGAAAGGAGGCACTATGAACCTTAACGAAAAGGAAAAACAAGTCTATGACTTTATCAGACAGCGAACAGAGGAAGGTTTTGCTCCGACTGTGAGAGAGATCTGCTCGCAGGTCGGTTTCAAATCTACTTCCACTGCTCACAGATACATAGCTTCACTGACCAAGAAAGGTCTTATCGAAAAGGGAGACAACTGCAACCGTGCTATCCGTCTTGCAGGAAAAGGTGCTGCAAGGATACCGCTTGTGGGAAAAGTCACCGCAGGACAGCCTATCACGGCTATCGAGGATATTACAGATTATATCAGCTTCCAGGCAAGAAAGAACTATCCGGGTGAACTTTTTGCGCTGAAGGTGTCGGGAGAGTCGATGATAAATGCCGCTATTCTCGATGGGGATATTGTGATAGTTGAAAAGACAGATGTTGCCGATAACGGCGAGATCGTCGTTGCTATGGTGGACGGCAGCGATGCTACCGTTAAGAGATTTTACAAGGAAAAAGGACATTACAGACTCCAGCCTGAAAATGATGCTATGGAGCCTATCATTGCCGATGATGTTCAGATAATCGGCAAAGTTGTTGCGGTAATGAGGTATATCTGATAAAAATGAAAAGGAATAGAAGCGGAAAGGTAAAAATATGAGCCAATTTTGCAAAAATTGCGGAGCACCTTTGGCTGATGGAGAAAGGCTGTGTACCAACTGCGGAAAGGTCGCTCCTAAACAGCGCAAGACTGTGACAAAAAGCGACAACCAGTTCAGCGCCATCAACCAGGGAATGTACGAAAATAAACAGTTGACCGATGTTAAGCGTCAGTTCTCACCGACTATGGCTGCAAGCAATCAGACTTTGTCCAAGGAACGTCAGCGTTTCGCAAAGGAAGCTACCCAGAAGGCAGCACAGAATCGTAAAGCCATGAAAATGCGTAACCTTGCAAACAATAACTTTGATGCTCAAGCTCAAGGTATGCGTCCCACAGAGGTCGAGACTACAAGCGGAAACGAGAAGAAAAGCACGCTG
This sequence comes from uncultured Clostridia bacterium, assembly GCA_947307175.1. Lineage (GTDB taxonomy): Bacteria > Bacillota > Clostridia > Oscillospirales > Ruminococcaceae > Hominimerdicola. The sequence continues at coordinate 12,305 of CAMZIK010000059.1, read as the reverse complement.
CATCCTATTGTAAACAGATTAATGTGGATAATCGTCGGGTTAGTAGTACTGTACTTTGTTATAGGCGGTATTGTTCTGTTGATATACAGAAACTCTACATACGATTTTGACATTAAAGATGCTGACCCACTTGTTGCTCATTCATACGGCGAGGCTATGCACAACTATTTTGAATCGGGCTGGTGGCATTTCAGATTTACCTCCGGTGTTACTTTCACGGGAAAGACTGCTGACGGAGATAAGTATGAGATTCATTTCAGCAAGATCAACGGCAAGCGTGTAGTTGATGAGCTATATATAAACGGCGAGGAGATAGACGCCGACGACCTGATGAAAGCCCGGATCATGCCGATGTTTATGGCGCCGGAGAAACGATAGCAAAGCTAAAAACGAACAGAAAAATAAAAAGCGACGGGAGATCATCTCGTCGCTTTTATGTTTCTTATTAAAGTATGATGTCCGATTCCGATGTTGACTGAGTCGGCTGGGTCTGCTGGCTTGAAGACTGAGGCGGCTGAGTCTGCTGGCTTGAAGACTGGGTCTGCTGACTTGAAGACTGGGTCTGCTGGCTTGAAGACTGAGTCGGAGGCGGAGGCGGCTGAGTTGCTCTTGTTGTGGTAACAGGCTGTGTCGGAGGAACATAATGAGTTGTAGTGGTTGTTGGTGTGGTAGTTACAGGAGTCGTAGTGGTAGTTTCCTCGGTAGTAGTTGTTGTCTCCTCAGTGGTGGTAGATTCTTCGGTGGTCGTAGATTCTGTTGTGCTTTCAGTCTTTTTGGTCGTTGTGGTGGTTGAAGTTTTGGTATTTCTTGAAGAATCGTTATCATTTTCAGAGCTTGATGGTTCAGGCTCTGTCTGAGTGGACTGGATCGAATGGAGCTGAAGCGGTCCTTCATATTTACTGCTGTCTCCGCAGCTGCAAAGAGACAGGCTAAGGACGAGACTTGCTGAGAGAACAGTCAGTATCCTTTTTTTCATCATGATATATATGACACTCCCTTATTATTTTGAAAAAATAAACTTACAAAATTTATTATATCACTATTCGACATTTTTTGCAAGCCTTTTTTAAAAGAAAAAAGCGGAAATGGTTTCCGCTATTTTATCTGTTTGTTAAATTTTTTTCTTGTTGATAAGGATAAGGCTGGACACGGCTGATGCCACAGTGACAGCTGCTGCGATGATAATTGCAGGAATGCATTTTGAGATGCTGACTTCGCCGTTACAGAAAGAGATACCGCTTACAAGGCTCGTAGGCAGATATTTTTTTGCAGGCTCGGCGAGAGAGATGAAATAAGGTATCATTACCATTGCGCCTGTTCCGAGAAGGACCTGTATCGTGGTCCTTGCAAATGATGAGAAAAGGAACATCACGCTGATGACCATTGCTGAGAACAGCCACCACAGCAGGACTGAAGGGATAAGATGGCTTACGGTAGAGTTGTCCCAGTAGTATTCGGTGTAGCCGTAGCAAATGCCAAAGCAGAGCCAGAAGCCCGCAGACCATATGAGCAGGGCGCTGGTGAGCTTTGCAAAGATAAACGCAGAGCGAGAAAGACCTTTTGTGAGCAGAGGGATAGCTGTGCCTTTTGAAAACTCCTTGGTCACGCTGCCTGCAAAGACTATCACAAAGACTATGAGTATCGTGGACAGGTTGCCGAAGAATTGTATCCATGAATCTTCGGCGGTTACGGCAACTTCCTTGACGGTGATGCCCTGCTTTTCAAGCTCGCTGCCCATCATCTTGTAGAGGTATGGTGTGAGCTTTGCGGTGGCAGGTGCAAGGATAGCGAAGAATGTGAAAAGTATCCCGAACAGAAGCAGTCTGCCTCTGCGGTAAAGCTCGAAAAATTCTTTTTTCAGAAACGGTGAAAAGCCTTTCATTTGCCGATCACCTCCATAAAAAGCTGTTCAAGGTCAGGCTCTGTATGCTCGACCTTTACGATAGGGAGTTTTTTCTCGCTTATCTTAGCAAGGGTGCTGAACAGAACTTCCTGCGAAGCGTTGGCGATTATCACAAGGCAGCCCTGATGGACTCCGCCGAGTACCGAAGCGGCATTTGCGGCATCGGTCTCGTTTGAGAAAACGGTCACAAGGTCGCTGCCCGAACGCTTTGCCTTCAGCTCGCTGACCGTACCTGAAAGTGCGGTCTTACCTTTTTCGAGGATAGCCATATCATCGCATATCCTTTCAACGTCCGAGAGGATATGGGTCGAGAAGATAACGCTTGTTTCGCCTTTTGCGCAGCGGATTATTTCAAGTATCTCCTTTCTGCCGACGGGGTCGAGCGCAGAGGTCGGCTCGTCGCAGATCAGAAGCTTTGGCCTGTTGATGAGTGCCTGAGCGATGCCGAGGCGCTGGCGCATACCTCTTGAATAGCCTTTGATGCGGTGCTTTTCCTGTGCAAGCCCGACAAGTTCGAGCAGTTCGTCAGAGCGTGTTTTTATGTCGCTCTGCTTCATGCCTGTTATCTCGCCGCAAAGCTTCATATACTCTTTGGCGGTCATATAGCTGTAGAACTCAGGAACATCGGGCAGGTAGCCGATGAACTTATTGGTCGGGGTGCTGCCGTATCTGACTTTTTCTCCGCAGACGGTGACCTCGCCGCTGTCTGCCTGCAAAAGACCGAGAATTATTTTCATAGTTGTAGTTTTGCCTGCGCCGTTTCTGCCTATGAACCCGAAGATGCTGCCTTCATTTACCGAGAAGGACAGACCGTCGAGCACGGTTTTAGAGCCGAAGTTCTTGCACAGGTCTCTGACTTCAAGAACAGCCATTTAATCTTCCTCTTTTCCGAGAACGAAATAAAGTATCGGTCCGATTATGCTTATCAGCAGTGTGATGACCAGCCACAGCACCCTGTTTCCTGTTTTATATTTTTCGTGTTTTAAGATGCTTACGAGCGCTCCGATCATAAGACCGAACTGGAGAATAGCCAGCGGAATGATAAACGGAAGCCATTCCTTAATATCCTCAAAGCTTGTTATTTCTGCAAGTATGTTCATTTTGTTCTCCCCCTGTTAATCTTCTTTCTTTGTTAGTGTTTTTTTGCACCAGCCTTTTTCGTGGCAGTGCGGACATACCATCTTTCTTGTTCTGCCCATATGCTGTGACATATATGTCTGCTTGAGTGTCGGCACGAAAGTGTGCTTGCAGTGCGGACACTCATAGTAGCCTGCGGTCTGCTCTATCTTTATGCATACGTGCATCGACACCGCAAAGATAATAGCTCCGATAATGCACGGTACGATGCGCCACGCCATTGAAAGATCGGGTGCAAAGACACCGAACAGCAAAAGTGCAAGGAATGCGGCTGTTGAGATGATGCCGATAACCACTTCCATAGAGAGCATATTCCTGCTTGCGTGCTCCTCTTTCTCTTTGAGAGCGATAAGGTTTTTCTCTGCCTGCTGATTATAGTTTGTCATATCGTTTAGTTTTTCCCCGCTGAGCAGCTCGTTGACATTTATCCCAAGCTCTGCGCAAAGATCAAGCATTATCGACGCATCGGGTATGCTCTTGCCTGTCTCCCATTTGGAAACTGCTCTGTCGGTGATGCCGAACTTCTCTGCAAGCTGCGCCTGAGTCAGTCCTTTTTCTTTTCGGCACTTGCTTATGAATTTGCCGATCTTTATCATGTCGATCATTCGGGGAAATCCTCCTTTCGTGTACTCAGCATAGCACACGAATGTATAAATGTAAACAAACTCGTGGTTGGAAACGGCGAAAATACGCCACTCTACTGATAGTTGAGTCGATATAAACAGGTTTTTTCGTTTTGATATTCAAACCCTAAAGGGTTTGAGGCAGCTCACGTTACCACAGGGTAAGGGAGCGCCCTCTCTTGCAGGGCTTAGCACTGTGCAGCAGTGGTAAACCTCATTTTCAAAACAGTCCACCGGACTGTTTTCGAGCGAACAGCTTGCTGTTCGGTTGTTCACGTCTTTTACCGAGCGCCCTACGGGAAAAGATTTCGCTGACTGCGGTCAGCGACACGGGCGCTGCCCGTGACCTGCAAGCCTTTTTTTACGAGAAAAAGGCTTGGCGAAAAAACCTGTTAATAATGGTTGAGAATTAAAGAAAGCCGAGATTTTTGTCTCGGCTTTTTGTTTATCAGAATCCTGCCGAATAGTTCGGAGCTTCTTTTGTGATATAAATATCGTGTGGGTGAGATTCTTTCAGTCCTGCGCCTGTGATCCTTACAAACTGTGCCTTCTCTGCAAGTTCCTCTATCGTGTGGCAGCCGCAGTAGCCCATGCCTGATCTGATACCGCCGACCAGCTGGTAGATAGTATCGCTTACAGCTCCCTTGAAGGCAACTCGGCCTTCTACGCCTTCCGGAACGAGCTTCTTGGTATTGGTCTGGAAGTATCTGTCCTTTGAACCGCAAGCCATTGCAGCAAGTGAACCCATACCTCTGTATACCTTAAAGGAACGTCCCTGATATATCTCGACCTCGCCAGGTGCTTCCTCGCAGCCTGCAAGAAGTGAGCCGAGCATTACGACGCTTGCGCCTGCGGCAAGAGCCTTGACGATGTCGCCCGAATACTTGATACCGCCGTCTGCGATAACGGGAACGCCGTACTTTGCAGCTTCGCACGCAGCATCATATACTGCTGTTATCTGCGGAACGCCTATACCCGAAACGACTCTTGTTGTGCAGATAGAACCAGGTCCTATGCCGACCTTGATAGCGTCTGCGCCTGCTTCGCAAAGAGCCTTTGCAGCGGCAGCGGTAGCGATATTTCCTGCGATCACAGGAGTATCGGGGAATGCAGCCTTTACTTTCTTGAGGCAGTTGATAACGTTCATTGAATGACCGTGTGCAGAATCAAGCACGAGGACATCGACCTGTGCGTCGATAAGTGCGCCTGCTCTGTCCAGAACGTCCTGGGTCATTCCGATAGCTGCGCCGCAGAGAAGTCTGCCCTTTTTATCTCTTGCGGAATTCGGATATTTCTCTGCTTTTTCTATATCCTTGATAGTGATAAGACCTTTGAGCACTCCGTTTTTATCAACAAGAGGGAGCTTTTCGATCTTATGCTTCATAAGTATGCTCTGTGCGCCTGCAAGGTCTGTTCCGACAGGTGCGGTCACAAGGTTGTCCTTTGTCATGACATCCTTGATCTTCATATTCTCAAAGTCTTTGATAAATCTCAGGTCACGGTTTGTCAGGATACCGATGAGCTTGTTTTTGTCATCAACGATAGGAACACCTGAGATCTTATATCTGCCCATGAGTGCATCGGCTTCGGCAACTGTCTTATCCGCCGTGAGAGAGAACGGATCGACGATAACGCCGTTTTCTGATCTTTTTACCTTATCGACTTCGTCAGCCTGTCTTTCGATGGTCATGTTCTTATGGATAATGCCTATTCCGCCTTCTCTTGCGATAGCGATAGCCATTCTCGACTCGGTGACAGTATCCATGGCTGATGTCATGATAGGTGTGTTTAGCACGATGTCCTTTGTAAGATGTGTGTGGATATCCACCATATCGGGTGTGCAGTCAGACTCTCCCGGTATAAGCAGCACATCATCAAAGGTGATGCCTTCTTTTGCGAATTTCTTGTTTGCGTTAGTCTCCAGCATAATACTTTACCTCCCACTTTTTCTCAAACGTTCCTTACTCTTCTTACAAAAATATTATTCTTTATCATACACCATTTTACCCTAAAAGTCAACAATTTTATGCGTACAAAAAATTAAAATTGAGCAGATGAAAAACAGCAGATTGCACAGTTTTTGCCTGCGGTAAAAAAGTTTACAGAAGATGTTGAAAAAGGTCGAAAAATATGATATAATATTAACCAACTACGGATCTGTTGAAGATCGAAAAGGAAGATCAAGATGCTGATGAACACTTTGTGCGCTATTGCGCTGGGTTTTGTACTTGACTCGGTGCTTGGAGACATACCTATGGGCGCATATCCTTTGAACATACTGAAAAAATATCTGTCGCTGCTTGACAGAAAAATAAAGAACGCTTACGCTGATTCCCGTGAGGCGAGAAACGCAGCAGGCGGAATGTTTGAATTTCTGGCGATAACTCCTGTGCTGCTGATAAGCGTGGGTGTATTTCTGCTGACTTACATGGTGTCTGACATTCTGGGCATACTTGCTGAGGGCATAATGTGCTGGTCGGCGCTGTCGATAAGGACTCCGAGAGATCTTGCGGTGAAGATAATGCACGCTGCTAAGGCAAACGATCTGAAGACGGCGAGAGCGGGCTTTGAGAAACTTACGGGAATGGACGCTTCGGAGCTTGAGATGACGGAGATAGTCAGATGCACGGTGGAGGCATCGTCGGCGAACATAACCGATAATGCTATTGCTCCGCTTTTCTGGATGGGGCTTTTAGGCGGAGTCGGAGGCATCATGTACCGCTGCATAAATCTTGCGGACAGGATAGGCGGAAGACTGGGCGGATACGAGGATAATTCGGGTCGTATACCTTCAATGCTGAACACTTTCGTGAGTTTTATACCTGCACGCATCGCTGCAAGGCTTTGCCTGAAAGACGGCGGACTGCTCTGTCTTGATTCTGACAACGGCTCACAGGTCTACCGTGCGTTCCGCAATGACTCGCAGAACAAGACTGCTGCGCAGACTCAGTCGGCTTGTGCGGGAATGCTCGGGTTCAGTGTTGACAGCGGCTATCCGAACTCGGTGGCTATGGTGCTGGGAGAGGAGATAAATGAGCCTGATCCTACGGGGATCTACTGGATAAATAATCTGACGGTCGGTGCATCGGTCATGGGACTTTTCATCATCGCTGCGATAAGAGTCGGACTGTTCTTCTTGTTCAAATACATATGAGCTGTTGAGGGAAACTCTTTTGGATAAGAGTCTCCCTCTTTTTGTTTTGTCAGGTGGTGTATCAATAGTTGACACAGGCTAACTGATAAGAATTTTTTTAAAAGCAAATCCTTTTTTCTATGAAACGAAAAATTAATAAAGTTATCAGGTAAAAATTAATCAAAAAGTTTGTAAAGCTATTTACAAATCGGAAAATAAGTGATATACTATAATAGTTAAAGTGACAAAGAAATATTAAAATGCTTTGGAGATTCTTTAAGTCACATTTACGATCCTTGCCGGGATCGAGGTTTTGCCGATAAGGCTAAAAATCCAGAAAGGAATGATTCAAAAAATGGCAAGAAAAATGAAAACCATGGACGGAAACAACGCTGCTGCTTGGGCTTCATACCCATTCACAGAAGTCGCTGCTATCTATCCGATCACACCTTCTTCCGTAATGGCAGAGGTAACAGACCAGTGGTCTGCAAAGGGTCAGAAGAATCTGTTCGGTACTCCAGTCAGGGTTGCAGAGATGCAGTCTGAGGCAGGTGCTTCCGGTACTGTTCACGGCTCACTTTCAGCAGGTGCGCTCACTACTACCTACACAGCTTCACAGGGACTTCTCCTTATGATCCCTAATATGTACAAGATCGCAGGCGAACTGCTCCCTTGCGTTATCCATGTATCTGCAAGATGCGTTGCTTCCCACGCTCTTAACATCTTCGGCGATCATTCGGATATATACGCTTGCCGTCAGACAGGTTTTGCAATGCTCTGCTCGTCCAACCCACAGGAGGTTATGGACCTCGGAACAGTTGCTCACCTTTCGACTATCGAGGGCAGAGTTCCGTTCCTCCACTTCTTCGACGGATTCAGAACATCTCATGAGATTCAGAAGATCGAGACATGGGATATCGAAGACGTAAGAAGCATGGTTAACTTCAAGAAGGTCGATGAGTTCAGAAAGAGATCTCTCAATCCTGAGCATCCTGTACTTCGCGGTACTGCTCAGAACCCTGATATCTTCTTCCAGGCTCGTGAGGCTTGCAATCCTTACTATGATGCTATCCCAGGTATCGTTGAGGATTACATGAACAAGGTAAACAAGAAGATCGGCACAGACTACAAGCTGTTCAACTACTACGGTGCTCCTGATGCAACTCACGTAATCGTTGCTATGGGTTCTGTTTGTGATACTATCGAAGAGACCATCGATTACCTCAATGCTACTGAGGGAACAAAGCTCGGTCTTGTTAAGGTCAGACTTTACAGACCTTTCGTTGCTTCCAAGCTCGTTGAGGCTATTCCTAACACCTGTGAGCAGGTTTCTGTTCTTGACAGAACAAAAGAGCCTGGTTCACTGGGCGAGCCACTTTATCTTGACGTTGTTGCAGCTCTCAAGGGAACTCAGTTCCATGACGTTCCTGTTGCTTCGGGCAGATACGGACTCGGTTCAAAGGATACAACTCCTGACCAGATCAAGGCTGTTTACTGGAACGCTTCCTGGAAGGATACATTCAAGCCAAGATTCACTATCGGCATCGAGGACGACGTTACAAATCTCTCACTCAAGAGCGAAGGCAAACTCAACTCTGCTCCTGAGGGAACAACTGCCTGCAAGTTCTGGGGTCTGGGCGCTGACGGTACTGTTGGTGCTAACAAGAACTCCATCAAGATCATCGGTGACCACACCGACCTGTATGCTCAGGCTTACTTCGCTTATGACTCCAAGAAGTCAGGCGGCGTAACGGTTTCTCACCTCAGATTCGGTAAGACTCCTATCAAGTCAACTTACCTCATCAACCAGGCTGACTTCGTTGCTTGCCATAACGAGTCGTACATCACCAAGTACAACATCGTTAACGACATCAAGCCGGGCGGAACATTCCTGCTCAACTGCCAGTGGACTGAGAAGGAGCTGGACAAGCACCTCCCAGGACAGGTAAAGAGATATATCGCTGAGAACAACATCAAGTTCTATATCATCAACGGCGTTAAGATCGGTAAGGAGATCGGACTCGGAAACAGGATCAACACAGTTCTCCAGTCTGCATTCTTCAAGCTCGCTAACATTATTCCTATCAAGGACGCTATCAAGTATATGAAGGACGCTGCTACCGCTTCTTACTCCAAGAAGGGTGAAGCTATCGTTAAGATGAACCACGACGCTATCGACGCTGGCTGCCAGCAGGTAGTTGAGGTCAAGGTACCTGAGGCTTGGAAGAACGCTAAGGATTCCAAGATGGGTATGGCTAAGGTCAAGGTAGCAGGAAACAAGACACTTCAGGATTTCGTAAACAAGATCCAGATCCCTTGCAACGCTCAGGAAGGCGACAAGCTGCCTGTTTCTACTTTCGTTAACATGGCAGACGGCACATTCCCACAGGGCTCTGCTGCATTCGAGAAGAGAGGTATAGCTGTTGATGTTCCTGCTTGGAACGGCGACAACTGTATCCAGTGTAACTTCTGCTCATATGTTTGCCCACACGCTGTTATCAGACCTGTTATCATGACAGACGATGAGCTGAAGAAGGCTCCAAAGCTCGCTCAGGAAAAGGCTATCCCATGCACAGGTCTTGCTGGCTACAACTTCGTTATGACAATGTCAGCTCTTGACTGCACAGGCTGCGGCTCATGCGTAAACGTATGCCCGGGCAAGAAGGGCAACAAGGCACTTTCTATGATGCCTCTGGAGAGCCAGCTTGCTGAGCAGGAAGTATTCAACTACGGTCTGACACTTCCTGAGAAGCCGGAAGTATTCGAGAAGTTCAACGAGAAGACTGTAAAGGGCTCACAGTTCAAGCAGCCTCTGCTTGAGTTCTCCGGCGCTTGCGCAGGATGCGGTGAGACTCCTTATGCTAAGCTCATCACTCAGCTGTTCGGCGACAGAATGTATATTGCTAACGCAACAGGATGCTCCTCCATCTGGGGCGGCTCCGCACCTTCAACTCCTTACACAACAAATAAGGACGGCAAGGGTCCAGCTTGGGCTAACTCACTGTTCGAGGACAACGCAGAGTACGGCTACGGTATGTTCCTTGCTCAGTCTGCTATCAGAAACAGAGCTATCGCTAAGGTCCTTGAGCTTTCTAAGGCTACAAAGAACAAGGACGTTAAGAAGGCTGCTGAGGACTTCCTCGCAACTGTTGACGACGGTGCTAAGAACGGCGCTGCAACAGACGCTCTTGTAGCTGCTCTGAAGAAGAACAAGACCAAGGCTTCTGACGAGATCCTCAAAGATGCTGATTACCTCAAGAAGAAGTCCATGTGGATCTTCGGCGGTGACGGCTGGGCTTACGACATCGGATTCTCAGGTCTTGACCACGTTATCGCTTCGGGCGAGGACGTAAACATCTTCGTATTCGATACAGAGGTTTACTCAAATACAGGCGGACAGTCCTCCAAGTCAACTCCAACAGGTGCTATCGCTCAGTTCGCAGCAGCTGGTAAGGAAGTTAAGAAGAAGGATCTCGCAGGTATCGCAATGTCTTACGGCTACGTTTATGTTGCACACATCGCTATGGGTGCTGACATGAACCAGTGCATCAAGGCTATCAGCGAGGCTGAGGCTTATCACGGACCTTCCCTCATCATCGGTTATGCTCCATGTATCAACCATGGTATCAAGGGCGGTATGTCCATAGCTCAGACAGAGGAGAAGAAGGCTGTTCAGGCTGGTTACTGGCATCTGTACAGATTCAATCCAGACCTCAAGGCTGAGGGCAAGAACCCATTCACACTCGATTCCAAGGCTCCTACAGCTGATTACAAGGAGTTCATCATGGGCGAGGTCAGATACAATGCTCTTGCAAGACAGAATCCTGAGAGAGCTAACAAGCTGTTCGATAAGGCTATCAAGAACGCTGCTGACAGATATGATTACCTGCTCAGATATGCTAAGCTTTACAACAACGAGGAAAAGTGATCTAAACATTAAAAGGTCAGGCTTTATGCCTGACCTTTTTTTGATGTTAGAGGTAAGAGGGAAGAGATAGTATGGGTAGTATTGTACGTGTATTGTTGTCTGATAATTGAGAGAGTTCTTCTGAAAGGAATTTTCTCTGAACTCTCTCGGTCTCCTAATAAAATCAGGGATATGGGTAGAATACCCATATCCCTGATTTTCATTAAAAGGTTTCTGAAAGGGAGTTTGATAAGCGACCTGCGGTCGCTTGCGAGGATACCTAGCAGGTATCCTCGGGGGAAACAGAGTAACCGTTACCACGGTTACTCCCGAAAAAATGCTTTGCATTTTTTGCTTCTCAAAAAGAGTTTTCCCCAACTATTATACAATGATTCTCGGTACTCGCTCCGCTATTCCACATACAACTTCATAGCCGATAGTGCCTGTGATTTTGGCTATGTCGTCGGCGGTTATCTCGCTGCCGAACAGCGTTGCAATGTCGCCTTCCTGAACATCATCGAGTGCAGAGACATCGCACATGAACTGATCCATACAGATGCGTCCGACGATAGGGCAGCGCACACCTTTTATAATGACCTCGCCTTTGCCTGAGAGCGCTCTGGGGAAGCCGTCGGCGTAGCCTGCGGTGACGGTGGCAAGCTTGATGCGTTTATCTGCGGTGTATGTGCGCCCGTAGCTTACGGTCGTGCCTTTTTCTATGTACTTGACCTGTGAGATGACGGCTTTGAGCGTCATTACGGGCTTTGGCTCAAACGGCAGCGGATTGGACGGGTCGGGATACAGACCGTAGAGGATAATGCCCAGGCGTGCAAGTGCGCTTTTCTCGTTTGAGTGGTAGATGCCGCCTGCGGAGTTGAGAAAATGCACGCAGGAAAGCTCAACGCCACGCTTTTTAAGCTCCTCATCGACAGCGAGTATCTTTTCGGTCTGAGCTTTTGTATAAGCTATGCTCTCATTGTCGGCGCAGTCGGCAACGGCGTAATGGGTGAACATTCCCTCGACGGTGACGTTTTCAAGAGCCATTATCTTCTGTATCTCGTCTGCATCGGAGGCTGCGTCGCCGTGCAGACCTATCCTCGTCATTCCGGTATCTATCGCAGCGTGCAGGCGGACTTTGCCCGTTTTTGCGCTGTCGCTGAGTTTCTTTGCATAGGCATACTCGGTGCAAGCTTGTATGATGTTATACTTTATAAGGTCGTCGGCGTTTTCCTCCGGAGAGTAGCCCAGTATTATTATCTCTCCGTCTACGCCCAGCGCACGCAGATGTTCCGCTTCGATGAGGTTCGACACTGCAAACCACTTCACGCCAAGCTTTTCGAGGTACGGCACCACCAGCTTGTCGCTGTGCCCGTAGCAGTTTGCCTTTACCACGCACAAAAGCTGCGTGCCGCCTTTCAGATACCCGCGGTACTGCTCAATGTTGTATTTTATGCTGTCTAAGTCTATCTCAGCCCAGCAGCGCCTTAAACAATTCATTTCTGATACTTCCTTTACTGTTTTTTTCGTCTTATAGGGTGCTTGTATGATAGCTGGGGGAAACCCTTTTGGATTGAAGTAAAAAACGCAAAGCGTTTTTTGAGA
>CAMZIK010000058.1 GCA_947307175.1 uncultured Clostridia bacterium | reverse complement strand
GACTGTACGTTAACAGCAGTACCCCAGCTGAATGGGATATCGTTGTCTCTTCTGTATACGTTTGCTCTTGGGTTGTCCCAGCTTCTGAATACTGCCTTGATAGCGCCCATCAGCTGCTCCTTAGGATCAGCCGGGAAGTCTGTGCCGATCTTAGCCTTGTACTCAGCCTTGAACTGGCTTGCAAGCTCCTTGAGATCGTCAGCTGTAAGCTCAACGTCCTGCTTAACGCCTCTTTCTTCCTTCATCTTGTCGATGAGCTGCTCAAAATACTTCTTACCAACTTCCATAACTACGTCAGAATACATCTGGATGAATCTTCTGTAGCAGTCCCAAGCCCATCTTGGGTTATTGGACTTAGTAGCGATAGTCTCTACAACGTCCTCGTTAAGACCAAGGTTAAGGATCGTATCCATCATACCAGGCATGGAAGCTCTTGCACCAGAACGTACGGAAACGAGGAGCGGATTCTCCTTATCGCCGAACTTCTTTCCTGTGATCTCTTCCATCTTTCCGATGTACTCTCTGATCTCTGCCTGGATCTCCTCGCTGATTCCGCCGTCCTCATAATACTGAGTACAAGCCTCTGTGGTGATCGTGAATCCCTGTGGTACAGGAAGACCGATATTTGTCATTTCAGCAAGGTTCGCACCCTTTCCTCCGAGGAGCTCTCTCATGTTGGCATTACCCTCTGAGAAAAGGTAACAATACTTTTTAGCCATTGGTTATACCTCCGTTTATTTTGAATTCCCGTAAAAGCGGCAATAGCTCCGCCCGAGTGTCTTCACTCCATACGGTTGCTCTTATATTATAACAGATTACAATCCAAATTACCATAGTTTTCACAAATTTTTAATCATAAATTTTTTCACAATCTTTGTTACAGTTTTATGTACAATTTACACAGAACTCACTCCCCTCGGCTGTTTAAAGCGAAAATCGTATTGACTTAATGGCTCTTTAGTAATATAATTAAATAAAATATTCTTTTTTGGAGGTCTTTACAATGGCTGATAATGTAATAATTCTTGCGGGCGGACAGGGCAAGAGAATGAAGAGCGACAAGCCCAAGTCGCTTTGCAGCGTACTCGGAGAGCCTATGCTCGAATGGGTCATAAGCGCCTGTGAGGACGCAGGAGTAAAAGACATCTGCGTAGTCAAAGGCTTTATGGGTGAATACATAGACGAGTATCTTGCTTCAAGGAAAGGCTCTGCGAAAATTACAACCGTTTTACAGGAGCAGCAGCTCGGCACGGGACACGCTGTGATGCAGGCGGCGGATCACCTGAGGGAGAATATCGACGGAAATACACTGGTTCTGTGCGGAGATGCGCCGTTTATCGACAAAGACACCATTTTGGGCGCTTTGCAGCTCCACAAAGCCGGCGGCTGCGGAGTGACGGTAGTGACCTCGAAGATAGACGATCCGAAAGGCTACGGCAGAGTTATACGCACCAAAAACGGTATTTCGGGGATAGTGGAGCATAAGGACTGCACGCCGCAGCAGCTTGAGATAAACGAGATCAATTCGGGCTGCTACTGGTTTGAAACGCAGGCTCTGCTTGACGTTCTGAGCGACATCAAGCCGAACAACGCACAGGGAGAATACTACCTCACCGACTGCGTGGAGCTTATCATCGCAAAGGGAAAGCGTGCAGATGCTTTTATTTCGTCCAACCCGAACGTTTCGCTGGGAGCCAACGACCGCAAAGGTCTTCTTGCACTCAGCGACATCGCAAGAAAGCAGGTCATTGCAAAATGGCTCGATGAGGGTATAGAGTTCACCTGCACTGACGGTGTGAGCATAGGCAGAAAGGTCAGCATCGGCATCGGCAGCACCATTTGTCAGAACGTCACGCTCAGCGGAGAAACTGTCATCGGCAAGGACTGCTACATCGGCTCGGGCAGTGTTATAGACAGTGCAGATATAGGCGATGGCTCAATTATACTCAGTTCGCACATATACGGAGCAAAGATCGCTGCTCATTCTTCGGTCGGACCATTTGAGTTCAGAAAATAATTTAAAGGACAGGTGAGAAAGATGAAAGTATGTACTACATGCGGCAATATGCTTGAAGACAGCGCTACATTCTGCGGAAAATGCGGTGCTTCCTGTGAGGCTCCGAATCCTGTGGGCGGATTCCAGCCGCCGCAGTTCAACCAGCCACAGCAATTTGGGCAGCCTCAGCAATTCAATCAACCACAGCCGTTCGGACAGCCACAGCCATTCAACCAGCCACCGCAGTTTAATCAGCCGCAACAGTTCGGGCAGCCACAGCAGTTCGGACAGATGGGCTTCCAGCAGGGCGGAGCAGCTGTTCAGAAAGGCAGCAACAAGACGGCGATCATCGTTGCTGCGGTTGTCGCAGTTCTGGTAGCGATAGGCGTAATACTGTTCCTGTTCGTATTCAAAAGCGATTATAAAAAGGACATCGTAGGCTCATGGGTGGACACTACCGACGCTACGACGACCATGGAATTCAAGGATAACGGAGACTTTGTAATGACACATATACTCTATGAATACAAGGGCACATATGAGATCGATGGCAGCACACTTAAACTGAGCTTCACGGGCGGAGGTTCAAAGGACTTCAAGATCTCTTCTATGAGAAGCTCGGAAATGACGCTGCAAGGCACGGGCAGCGACAGTGGTACGATGTACAAGCTAAAAAAGAGATAGGCAGAAGCCAAATCAAAAACACGTTGATATTTAAAAGACAGGTGATATTAATATGAAGTTTTGTTCACAGTGCGGCTCTCAGCAGCCGGACGATGCAGTATTCTGCAATAAATGCGGCGTTTCTTTCAATAATGCGGTCATACCGCCTCAGCAGCCGCAGTTTCAGCAACCGCCGCAGTTCCAGCAGCCGCAGCAATTCCAGCAGCTGCAGCAATTCCAGCAGCAATACCAGCCTCAGTTCCAGCCGCAGTTTGTTCAGACAGGTGTTCAGGGCGGTACAGTTGCTGCTAAAGGAAGCAAGAAAAAGCTGATAATCATTATCTCTGCGATAGTCGCTGTGATCGGCATAACTCTGCTCATACTGTTTTTGTTCGTGTTCAAGTCCAAAAAAGATCTTATTATCGGAACATGGCAGGAAGTCAAAGAAAACGGGAACGGGAGCTACACCAAATTCAACAAGGACGGTACGGTCGATCTTTTTATCGGGCAGGACAGAAAAGCAACATACAAGATCGACGGCGACACACTTATCATCTCGCTGGACTCGATCTCACAGAGCTACATCATCGATGAACTGACAAGCGATAAACTGGTCCTCAAGCAGACATACAACGGAAAGACCGAAGAAGTGACTTTTAAAAAGGTCGATGACTCACAAGCCGTGCAAACAACAAATGACAAGGCAGCATTAAAAACTGCAAATACCAATGCAAAACTCATCTTCACGACCTGCAACAACACAGCTTCAGATCTTATTGCTGACGGTGAAAGAGTTGATAAGCTCGTTTATTCGGGTCCTGTATCGGAACTTACGGGCGTTCTCGGAAACGCTGTGAAACAGGCATTGAAAGACAACAATGCAGACAGCGGATACGTGTATATCTACTTTGACCCTTTAGCAGATTACGATTCAGACGATAGCTTTGCACAGTGGTCGGCAAGCGAGGACGGCATTATCGGTCAGTATCCCAACCCTATCAAATCTGTTGACAATTCCAAGAAAACAACGTTTGGCAAGAAATATGGAAGCTAAGATAAAAGGCAGTCCGAAAGGGCTGCTTTTTTCGTTGACAAGCAGACTGATTTATGTTATATTATTGATAACAGAAAATTTGCCCACCCCGTTTTGACATAAAAACGGGGTTATTGGCGTTATTATATCACAGGAGAGATAAGTTATGGACATTTTTGAAAAGCTCAAGGCACTTTCGGCAAAAAGGCCGCAGGGCAAGCCCGAATATATCATCGCAGGACTTGGAAATCCGGGCGTTGAATATGAAAAGACACGTCACAACACTGGGTATATGGCGGTAGATGCTCTCGCACAGCGATTTGGCTTCAGCATCAGCACTCACAAATTCAATTCGCTCATCGGCGATGCGGTGATCGCAGAAAAACGCTGTCTTGTGATGAAGCCGCTGACATACATGAACAAAAGCGGCGAAGCTATCGCTGACGCTATGGATTTCTACGAGATACCACCCGAAAATATCATAGTTATTTTTGATGATATTTCCCTCGATGTCGGCAAGATGCGCCTGCGCAAAAAAGGCTCGTCGGGCGGTCACAACGGCATAAAAAGCATCATACACAACTGCGGCTCGGAGGATTTTCCACGTATTAAAATTGGTGTGGGTATGAAGCCGCACCCTGACTATGACCTTGCAAAATGGGTGCTGTCAAAATATTCTGACGACGAGCTTAAAACCCTCGCAGATGTCTTTGACCACTCGAACAGAGCTGTTGAGCTTATTCTGCAGGATAAGATGAATGAAGCCATGAACAGCTTCAACTGACGAACAATCAGGGGAAACCATTTTGCAAAAGGGTTCTCCCCCGAACCCCCTTCCTATAACTCTTAATGATTTTTGACGGTTTGGAAGTTTCACTCCCAAGCCGTAAAAAATGACTGAAAGTCTCAAAAAGAGATCAAGGAGAAGCTCTTGCAACAGAGTCACCGATAATTCTCAATCAAACAGTTAAGGACAATACCCAATGAATATTTTTTACGAGATATGCTCCAAGCTTACAGCTTACAAAGAAATAAAGAAATGCCTGCTCGGCGGCTACACGCCCTGCTGTGTGACGGGAGTATCGCACATACACAAAGCACAGCTTTCAATGACGCTCAGCACGCTTTCGTCCTGCCTTGTGATATGCGACGATGAAGCGTCCTGCACACGAATGGCTGAGGACATAAACTCAATGGCGCAGGATCGCATTGCCTGTGTGTTTCCTGCCAAAGACCTCAACTTTGCGTACATGGAAGGCATTTCAAGAGAATACGAACACAAGCGTCTTGAAGCGCTGTCTCTGATTTTACAAGGAAAATGCAGGGTGCTTTGCGCCAGCATGGAAGCCTGCTTACAAGGAACGATACCAAGAAGCGTGCTGAGGGAAAACTCATTTGAGCTTAAAGTCGGCGGAGAAATTCAGCTTGACGAGCTGATAAAAAGACTTATTGCCAGCGGCTACACACGCACCGATCAGATAGAAGGTCAGGCTCAGTTCTCGGTCAGAGGCTCGATCGTTGATATTTTTCCCCGTTCAGGAATCCCACCCGATAAGGCTTGAATTATGGGGAGATGAGATAGACACTATCTCATATTTTGATACAGCAACTCAGCGCAGGACAGAAGCGGTCAGCAGCATCACCGTATTCCCTGCCCTTGAGATTATTTTTGAAAGCAGCGAGAGCCTTGCGCAGAAGCTTGAAGAGCTTTCAAAAGCGGCAAGAGGAAAAAAGCTTGATGCTATCAGAAAAAACATCAGCCGTGACATAGAGACTGTCCGCGCAGGGATAACGCTGACGAATCTTGATAAATACTATTGCCTTGCATATGAGGACACGGCGACTGTATTCGACTATTTTGACGGTGGCGTTACTATCGTTTGTGAGTATGCGAACTGCATCGAAAAAGGCAAGGCAGCGCTTGCTCAGCTATCTGAGGACATCAAGCTGCTTTACGAGGACGGTATACTATTCAAGCGGCTTGAAGGATCCTGTATCGACATTGCAAAAGCACAGCTGAAGATACTTCAGAACAAGTCCGTTTTCTTGGACACTTTTATGCGTTCAAACAACGACATCAAATACAAAAAGCTTATCAATTCGGATTGCAGGCAGACTTCGGCATGGGGTGGAAACATCATACACCTTGAAGAAGAACTTGGGACTCTGTGCGCAAACGGCTACTGCACAGTTGTGCTTGCAGGCTCGGAAAAGACAGTCCCGATAATCGTGAAAGATCTTGTCGATGCAGGGATACCTGCGGAAGCTCTCAAAGAGGACAGCAAGGTGCTTGCAGATAAGGTTTATGTTCGCACGGGCAGCCTTACGGGAGGCTTTGACTACCCGGAGATAAGCTGTGCGGTCATCACTCAGATGAAAGCTATGGTCGCAAAGCGCAAGAAAAAAGCCAAAAAAGCCGGCGAGGAGATAAAGAGCCTTTCGGACGTTCAGAAGGGCGACATCGTTGTGCATTCGATGTACGGTCTGGGACGTTTCGAGGGCATACGCAGCCTTGAGACAAACGGCATAACCAAGGACTATATCACCATAAAGTACGCAGGCACGGACGTTCTGTACGTTCCCGTCACGCAGCTCGATCTCGTTTCGAGATACATCGGTCCGAAGGACGACGAGAACGTAAAGCTAAACAAGCTCAACTCGGCTGAATGGACAAAGACAAGGAACAGGGTCAAGGCAGCCGTGAAGGATATGGCGGAGCAGCTCACGAAGCTGTACGCTCAGAGGCAGCTCGCCAAGGGCTTTGCTTTTTCGCCCGACAACGACTGGCAGGCAGATTTTGAGGAGCGATTCGACTACGACGAGACGGACGATCAGCTGCGCAGCATCGAGGAGATCAAGGCAGATATGCAGAAGCCTTCTCCGATGGACAGACTGCTTTGCGGAGATGTGGGATTCGGAAAGACAGAGGTCGCTCTGAGGGCGGCTTTCAAGGCGATACTCGACAGCAAGCAGGTAGCGATACTCGTTCCTACGACGGTGCTCGCATGGCAGCACTACCAGACGGCTGTGAAGCGCTTTGAGCACTTCCCTGTCAAGGTCGAGCTGCTGTCACGCTTCCGCAAGCCCAAGGAGCAAAGGGCGATAATCAGGGAACTCGGCAGAGGAACGATAGACCTGATAATCGGCACGCACAGGCTCGTTCAGAAGGACGTTGTGTTCAAAAACCTCGGGCTTGCGATAATCGACGAGGAGCAGCGCTTCGGCGTTGCAACAAAAGAAAAGTTCAAGGAGATGTTCAAGGGCGTAGATGTGCTGACTCTTTCGGCAACGCCTATCCCGAGAACTCTCAACATGGCGCTCAGCGGCATAAGGGACATGTCGGTTATCAACGAAGCTCCGCTTGACAGGCATCCTGTCCAGACTTATGTTATAGAGTACAATATCGGCGTTATAGCTCAGGCGATAAGCAAGGAGCTGCGCAGAGGCGGACAGGTGTACTATATCCACAACCGCATTTACTCGATAGATATGACGGTCGCAAAGCTCAGAGAGATGCTGCCTGATGCGAGGATAGGAATTGCTCACGGTAAAATTGACGAAGACGAGCTTTCGGAGATATGGAGACAGCTCGTGGACAGGGAGATAGATGTTCTTGTCTGCACGACGCTTATTGAAACAGGCGTAGACGTTCCGAACGTAAACACGCTCATTATCGAGGACGCTGACAGAATGGGACTTTCACAGCTTTACCAGCTGCGAGGCAGAGTCGGGCGTTCAAACAGGAGAGCTTTTGCTTACTTCACATTCAGGCGTGGAAAGGTGCTTTCGGAAGTCGCTTCAAAAAGGCTTGATGCGATAAGGGAATTCACACAGTTCGGTTCGGGTTTCCACATCGCTATGCGTGACCTTGAGATAAGAGGCGCAGGTTCTGTTCTCAGCGGCAAGCAGCACGGTCACATGGAGGCGGTCGGCTACGATATGTATATACGCCTGCTCAATGAGGCTATCGCCGAGCAGAAAGGCGAAGCTCCGCCGCCGTCACCTGAGGACTGCCTTGTTGATATTTCGATAGATGCTTTCATTCCAGAAAGCTACATCGAAAACCCGTCGCAGAGGATAGACGCTTACAGAAAGATCGCCTCTATCATGGGAGTTCAGGATTCACAGGACGTTGTTGATGAGCTTATCGACCGCTACGGCGAGCCGCCGAAAGCTGTCATGGGACTTGTGAACATCGCACTTACAAGGAACAGGGCGCTGAGGCTGAAGATAACGGAGATAGTGCAGCGTGGAGAAAAGGTCTTTTTCTATATCGCACAGCCTGAGATATGCCATATCCAAGCGCTTAGCGGATTCTACAAGAACCGCATAAGATTCGTTGATTCGGGCAAGTCGTATTTTGCAGTAGCGCTCGATAAAAAGCAGCAGCCTCACGAACTCATGACACAGGTGATAGATATTATGGACAGCTCTCAGCAGAGCAAGGAGGGATAGTATGCAGGGACTTACGCATATGATTTACGGCGACGGAAAAGGCAAGACTACAAGCGCTGTCGGGTGTGCGCTCAGGGCAGCAGGCAGCGGAATGAAGGTGCTTTTTTTAAGCCTTATGAAAGACGGCACGAGCAGCGAGAACGCAATGTTTGAAAAGTGCGGGATACAGGTCGTTTCCTGCGATAAGAACTACGGATTCACTTTCAATATGACGGATAAAGACAGGGCGGACATAACAGCCTGCCATGATGAGATGCTCGGCCTTGCTCTTTCAAAGGCGCAGGACGGAAGCATTGATATGCTTGTGATAGACGAGTTTTTCTGTGCATATGAGTACGGTCTGTGTGACAAGGCACTTGCGGAAAGGATAGTCTTTGAAAAGCCTGAAAATATAGAACTTATACTCACGGGACACAAGGCTGAAAAGAGATTCCTCGATGCAGCCGACTACATCAGCCGCATCACAAACGAAAAGCACCCTTACGAGAAAGGCATTGATGCCAGAAAAGGAATTGAATATTAAAAAAACAGCTCTGCCTGGTTTGCCTCCAAGCAGAGCTGTTAGTTTATCAGCAAGTATCAGAGTATTTCTGAAGAGAGTTTGAGGGTAACTCTTCTCCAAAAGAGTTACCCTCAACAAATCATTCTGCAAATATCCTGCCGTTCTCGTCGATACGGGCTTTGCCCTTTTCAACGGCATAGTCGAGAGCTTTTTTCATCTGAACGTCCATTATCTCTCCTGTGCGTGTGAAGCCGAACAGTTTTGAGACTTCATGGACAAGTCCTTCAAAATCCATGCTCACCTGCTCGGAAAGGATTATCCTCATGGCATTTGTAAGCTCCTGCGGGCAGACATCGGCAAAGTTTCTCTTGCCCTTTGCATCCTTTGCTATCCTGCATCTGTCGTAAGCATCAGGCTCCTGATCGTCACGCCAGTAGTAAACGTCAAAGCTTCCGTCATCGTTCTTTCTGCTCGTGACTTTTATCTTACAGCTGTTTGCGACTGCAAAGAACTGCTTTTCGACCTCGGGCTTCGGGTTTGCGATGCCCCATGCGGCAAGCACTATCTTCATTGTCTGATCCTTGCTGACAGGCGCCATTGAATCAATGACCTGCCTTATCTGCGAGGCTATCTTTTCTGCCGATTCGGGCTTGGTGAACTCGGAAGGCTTACCGTCCTTTTTTATGGAGAACGGCTCAAATGCTTCGCACTTATCCGCAGCGCTGACGCTTTCCTCCTTTTCAAATTCAAGCTTCTGAGGCTTGGGCTGTTCTTCTGTCACCTGCTCGGTCGGGTTGCGGTATTCTTCAAGTGCATTCTCTATTTCAGCTCTGAGCTTTTCGATGACCTTTGCGCTGTTATCATACCAGTCAAGGATATTGACGTTGTACATTCTCCAGCCCAGTCCTTTTAGCACTGACGGCTGCAATACGTTTCTGTCACGGGCGGTAGTCTTTTCAAGAGTATCATCGCCCATACAGCTTATGCCCATAAGATATTCGTCCTCGTTGTCGGGACAGATGATGCCTATATCTATCTTGTACTCAGAGCAGCCGATATTGGTCTTGACTTTATAGCCGAGATTTTCGATCTCGCCTGCTATCAGCTGAACAAATCCGTTGCCGGCGGCTTTATGATCGCTGACTCTGACAGGAAGTGCAGACTGTCCCTTTGCGGCAAATTCGATAAAGCCCTTCAATCCCTCAACGCCCTCTGCTCTTGTTCTTGAAAGATCGATCTGGTCTGGTCTGATGACAGAGTAAACTATCATTTCTTTTCTTGCACGGGAGATGGCAACGTTGAGTCTTCTCCAGCCGCCGTCACGGTTGACAGGACCGAAATTCATTGATACCTTTCCGTCCTTGTCGGGACCGTATCCGACAGAGAACAGAATAACGTCACGCTCATCGCCCTGAACGTTTTCAAGATTCTTTATGAGTATCGGCTCGTACATCGAGTTCGCATACTCTTCAAGTTTAGGGTCTTCAAGGAACTTAGCAGACAGCATATCGTCTATGAGTATCTGCTGGACTATGCTGAACGTAACAACGCCGATGCTGTCTTTTCTGAGGTTTTCGTCTTCAAGCCTGCGGACTATCTCATTGATGATAGCTTCGGCTTCGGCTTTGTTCTGCTTGCTCGAACCCTTATCGTAGAAGCCCTCTACCTGCACCCACTTAACCCTTGAAACCTGATCGTCAGGCGACGGGAATGTGAGCAGCTTGTTCTCATAATACTTCGCATTGCTGTAAGCGATAAGGCTTTCGTGTCTTGAACGGTAATGCCACAGCAGATGCTTTGACGGCATTGAGAGTGCAAGGCAGTCGTCAAGCACGCTTTTGAGGTCTTCCATTTCCTCGTTTTCTTCATCGAACTGGTTGGTATCGAAGAATGTGGTCGGCGGCAGCTGCTTAGGGTCACCGACAACTACTACGCTGTCTCCTCTTGCGATAGCGCCGACAGCCTCGCTGGTAGGCATCTGTGAAGCCTCGTCAAACACAACAAGGTCAAACTTCGGGAATTTAGGGTCGATGTACTGTGCCACAGAGATAGGCGACATCAGCATACACGGACATATCCTGCGCAAAAGCGTAGGCATGCTGTCAAACAGCTTTCTTATCGGCATATTGCGTCCGCCGCTCTTTATTGCTTTCAAAAGCATCGAAAGTTCGCTGCTTCCTTTTGCTGCATTTGAAGCATCGGGAATGTTTGCAGACAGCTTAGCCACAAGCTCGGTTATCGTCAGCTGCTTGAACTTTTCATCAGCCTCTGAATATTTTCTTACCGTCTCCTCAAACTGCGCTCCCTGGAAAGAAGCGAGTGCAGGCGACGAACCCATAACGCTTATGATAAGACCCTGAGCAAAGGCGCACTCGAATGCGGGCAATAAAGAATCCTCGTCTGCATCGCCGTTGCCGTAGGCATTGTCAACGTCCTCAAGTCCGAGTGAAACGAGAGTGTTCCTTGCCTGAGTCAGCATCGTTCTGTCTCGCAGTTCTCCGATCTCCTCGGCAAATCCTGCGAGCATATCCAGAAGGTCTGCGATGTAATCTCCGCTTTCATCAAGGGGTGTAAAGTCAACGCTGAAATCTCCGCTAATTGAAGAAATACTCTGCTTCATCTTTGCGATAGCAGAAGCGTTCTGCGCAAGCTGCTGCTGAGATGATCTGTCAGCTGCAAAGGTACGTGCAAAGTTCATAAATGCGCCCTTTGTCTGCATATCATCTCTGCCTGCAATATTAATCTGCTCACGCAGCTTTACCGAGTTTTCAAGCATCTGGGACATTCTTGCCGTATCGGAATTTTCGGCAGCGTAGACACCTGCAAAGGCGTTCTTAGCATTCACATATCCGTCCACGGAAGCAGCTGTTTTTTTCATCTCGCTGAGGGTCTGACAGATCTGAAGATAATTGTCCTTGGTCACGCTGTCGGGATTTTTTGCGTATATCTTCAGTTCCTTGACGAGCTTGCTTTGACCCATAGATTTTCCCAGCGCCCATTTCTGGTCTGCCCTTTTCCATTCAAGTATGGCATTTTCGCAGTCAAAGCCGTAAACGCTGTCCTCAAAAGATGCTCCTATCTGAGCTTTTGCGTTTTTATATCCGTTTATCGCTTCAATGAATGCTCTGCACTCCGCATCGAGCTGACCTGTCTGGTCGCCGAGTATCCCTGCAAGGAACTCTCCCGAAACGCTGAGCGTCTGAGCAAACTCTCCTGCGGCGGTAATGTTTTTCCTCGTGCCTTCAAGCTGCACACCGATGAGCGCACACAGCTGTTCAAAGGCAGGCTTTGCTTCCTGCGCTCTTGCCGATGCATACTTGACCGCAGTTTCAAAGGCATTTCTTATCTCTACCGAATACTCAGAGTTCTCATAATATTTTAGTTTTGAGCCTTCAAGTCCGCCGATCTCTTTTCCGCAGACACAAAGCGAATCTATGGCATCTCTTATCTTTGACAGCCTATCTGCATCGCAGCTTTCCACGAAATCAGCATCTATATTCACAGTGCCTTTGTACTGCTTGTATTTTTCAAAGCTTACAACGCTCTGATACATACTCATTCCGCAATTCCTCGGCTTATGAAGTTCATTTATTATATCGTTTAGGTGTACTCTCAGGTCGTGCACTCTTTTAGCCTGAGCTTCATACTCGGCAGGTGCTTTTACATGACCCACTTCAAAGGTCTTTTCAAGCTGCGAGAGCACTTCCCTTTTCTGTGCCTTGTTTGAATGAAGTTCAAGGCAGAACGTGTCAAGCCCTATCTTTGCAAGACGCTTCTGAACGACTGACAGCGCTGCCATTTTTTCAGCCACGAAAAGCACCGACTTGCCGTTGTAAAGAGCGTTTGCAATAAGGTTGGTTATCGTCTGTGATTTACCTGTTCCAGGAGGACCGTGCAGCACGAAACTCTCGCCCTTTGAAGCGAGATAAACGGCTGCGAGCTGTGATGAGTCGGCACTCATTGGAACAGCCATATCCGCAGGCTTGACCTGCTCGTCGAGCTGCTTGGGCGAAATATCGAGAAGTTCGCTCTGCCATTCGAGCTTGCCGCTGATAAGGCTTGCAACGACTTTATTCTGCCGCAGTTCATCGCTTCTGTTGCGAATGTCGTTCCACATGATAAAACGGCTGAATGAGAACTGTCCGAGGAAAGCATACTCCACAACGTCCCAGCGCTTCTGCGCCATAACTCCCTGACGGACGGTATTGAACACAAGCGGAAGATCAACTCCGCTTTCGTCCTGCGGCAGCGGATCAAGACCGCCTATGGTTATGCCGAAATCCTGCCTGAGCATTTCAAGCAGCGTTATATTCATCTGCGCTTCCTCATCACGGATACGCATTACATAGCATCTTTCCTGTATCTTTTTCACAAGATCGACAGGAATGAGGACAAGCGGTGCAAAGCGAGGGTGTTCGCTCTTGTCAGTCTCGAACCATTTGAGGAAACCGAGCGCAAGATAAAGCGTATTTGCGCCGTTTTCTTCAAGGCTTACCTTGGCTTGACGGTGAAGCTTCTTCATCACCTTTTCAAGTTCGCTTTCCTTTATGAAGGTGCGCAGGCGGTTCTTTTCAAACTCGCTCTGAGCGATAGCTGTGAGCTGATCGACATTGCCGTTTTGCATCTCAAACATCTTGCTGTCAGCAGCGGCTACCGACATATCATCGGGAACGGCAAGTATCTTCATATCGCTGCCTGCACTCACGGCATCTTCAAGCTTTGCAAGGTCGGGTGCGATGAACTGGACAGTCGAGCCTGTGGGTCTGAAATTCAAAAGCGAGTTTCTGAGGCTCAGATCGAGCAGTTTTCTCTCCCAGAGCGTCTGCCTTGTGATCTGCTCGTTCTGCTCTGTGACTTTGCCCGAAAGATTCACATTTATCTGTTCGGGAGCAGCTGTGATGTCTTTCTTGCTGCGCTTTCCGAAATCATTCGCAAAAACCTGTCCGCCCTCTGTCTGCACTGGCATCGGACGCAGGAAATTGCCTCGACAGCGGGAGATGTCAACTGCGAGTTCAAATTCTTCGGGCTTATGTATCCTTGTCTCTGCATCGGCTTTTGCATCGTCAAAATTAACGCTCTTGCCTGCAACGAAGTCGGTACACTCCACAAGGCATATCTGGTCTATGCCCTTTGCCATACGCTTGGAGATAAGGCTCGCATCTTCCTCGGTGCAGTTCGCAAAGCTCTGATCTTCAAGCCAGACTCCTGCAAAGGCGTGGTTCTCGGTGAAAAGGATAAGCGGATTCAATCCGACGGCTTCGAGACATGACGCATACAGCACCGCAAGGTCGATGCAGGTCCCGCTTTTTGATGTAAGAACATCGTGGGGAAGGCGGACACGCTGTCCCTGCTTTTCAAAGCTTGCAGGCGGCATGATATATGCTATGTTTTCAGCCTGCAGCGCCGCATAGACAGCAGCAGCCTGATTCTTTACAACGTTAGGGTTCTTGCTCTGATAACCGTCAAAGGTCGGGCTTCCCGTCCATTTCTGAAGGTACGCCGCAGCCTTGCCGACCACCGCTGCAACGGCAGGATGGTTTGGCATGACGTAGGCACTTATCATCTCAGGAACGCAGCCCACACCCATCCAGTGATTCGCAGGCAGAAGCTCAACAGAACCGCTTGCGCTCTCTATGACTTCACCGTCCTTTTCAACGCTGACCGTAACGCCTGCTACGACCTTCTCGGTGATAGAATAAAGATACTCTGCGCTGACCGTCAGCTCAACAGGCGATATTTCAGCAGTCCTTTCGGGGTCAAGTGCTGCGATGCGCTGCTCAAAAGGTTTTGCAAACTCAGGCTCAAAACTGATCCTCAGCGTGACGTCGCTGATAGTCTCTTTAGTGTTGTTGCGCAGCAGGACGTTCCTTATCACAGGTACATAATTCTGCACAAATGCAAAATTCAGTTTCTGAGTAAGATTTGCGGTTATCGTAATGCTTTTTTCCATGTTTTTTCCCTCCCGTTTATCAGTCATTCAACATAAACAGTATACCACATTCCATCGTCATTTGCAACAATCTTTTAACCTTTTTGCGCACAAAATCTTTACACTGTTTGTGTTGACAATTCAGTGAGGAAAATGTATAATAAAAGTTCAAAGTGTTTACAAGAAAGGAGCAACGCTGCAAGGCGGTCAGTATATGAGCAATTTCAGGAAAGGGCTCCGTGACGGCATACCGATAGCGCTCGGTTATCTGTCGGTCTCCTTCACATTCGGCATACAATGCATTTCAGTCGGGCTTAACTGGTGGCAGGCGTTTCTTATCTCGCTGACCAACGTTACATCAGCAGGACAGTTTGCAGGGCTTGGGATAATCACATCAGGTGCGGGATTTTATTTTGAAATGGCCTGCACGCAGTTTATAATAAATCTGAGATACGCTCTTATGGCGCTTTCGCTCTCACAGAAGACAGACAAGTCGGTAAAGGGCATTCACCGCTGGGGGATCGGTTTCGGAATAACCGATGAGATCTTTGCAGTAGCTATGGGCAACCGAAGCGAAGTCTCAAACAAGTATATGTACGGGCTTATACTTCTGCCTGTTATCGGCTGGTCGGGAGGAACGCTTCTCGGTGCAGTCGCAGGTTCTGTGCTTCCGGAAGTGGTGCGAAGCGCACTTTGCATAGCTATCTACGGAATGTTCCTGGCAATAATCATACCGCCTGCAAAAAAGAGCAGCGCCGTGCTGAAAGTCATTCTTATAGCTGTGGCTCTGAGCTGCTGCTTCAGGTACGTTCCCGGAATGAACAAAGTCTCGGGCGGATTTGCTATTATAATTTCAACAATAGTTGCCGCCGCACTCGGAGCGCTTTTCTTCCCTGTTCCCGAAAAGGAAACAAAGGAGGCGGCTGAATGAAGGACTTAGGCGTTTTCTTTATCTACCTTGCAATAATGGCAGGCGTTACATATCTCATCAGAGCCATACCGTTCGTGCTGTGCAAAGGGAAAATAAAAAGCAAGTATTTACGGGATTTCCTGTACTATGTCCCAATGGCAGTGCTTGGTGCTATGACCTTCCCTGATATTTTCTATGCAACGGGAAATTACGCATCTTCAATAGCAGGTCTTGTGGTTGGCTGCGTTCTCGCTTTCTTTGAGAAAAGCCTGCTTACAGTTGCGATAAGCGCAAGCGGAACAGCGCTGGCTGTCAATCTTGGAATGATGTTTTTCAAATAGCATCGGTAAATCAGAGCTTTGCTGAGTGTCCTACTCCCCTGAAAACACAAAAGCAAAGAGCCTGTATCTTTCACTCGGATTTACGCAAAAAGATGACTCTGACGGTGATGAACAGATAGCTGCACAGAAAATATGAAAAAAAAGGACATGACAAAATGGGAATAGTAAAACTTCTTTTCATAGCAGTCAGCCTTGCAATGGACGCCTTTGCTGTGTCTGTCTGCAAAGGCTTGAATATGAAAAAAATAAACTACGTTCATGCTGTTATCATCGGCGGTTTCTTCGGAGTATTTCAGGCAGTGATGCCGCTTATCGGCTGGGCGGTCGGCAAACAGTTTGCCGATCTTGTCACCTCAGTGAGCCACTGGATAGCATTCGGTCTGCTTGCATTCATCGGCGGAAAAATGCTTATCGAGGCGATAAGGAGCGACGGCGAGGAGGAAGTTCCTGACGGGCTTGATTACAAAGAGCTGTTTATACTCGCAGTTGCAACGAGTATCGATGCGCTGGCTGTCGGCGTGGTATTCGCCTTTGAAAACGTAAAGATCGTTCCGTCGATACTCCTGATAGGTGTTGTTACTTTCGTTCTGTCCGTTCTCGGCGTGGCTATCGGCAACCGCTTCGGCGCAAAATACAATAAGGGCGCACAGATCGCAGGCGGCGTAATACTCGTTCTGCTCGGAACAAAAATACTGCTTGAAGGTCTGGGCGTATTCTAAAAGTTTTTGCAAAACTGGGCAAAAGGGCTTGACAACAGCGCCGAGCCGTGTTATAATATATAAGTTGAAAATGCGCCGGTAGCTCAGCTGGATAGAGTGACTGGCTACGAACCAGTAGGTCGGGGGTTCGAGTCCCTTCCGGCGCATTCATTTAGATACGCACTTTGCGGATTTCGCAGAGTGCGTTTTTCTATGCCCAAAGCAGCAAAATGTTCAATTAATGTTGAACTTCCAAGCAGACAAGGCGCTGCTGCCATTCAAGAGAGTTTCGGCTGCTTTTGTCGTACATCTCTATCGCCTCACCGCCGAGCGTTTCGGTGTAGGGAAGAATAACAGATATTGTGGGGGTCTGACGACCGAGTTTTTTCTCAGCCATATTGACCCTCCATTTGTGAATATATGATAAAAGCGCCCTGCAATCGACATTTGTGTCGGTCGCAAAAGCGCTTGTATCCGTATTTAGTTTGCAGTTGACTGCAAAAGGCTAAAGCTCGATTCCCTCAATCTCGGCTCTGACCTGCAAAGCGTAAAGGTAATCACGCATAATGTTCAGCTGGTCTTTGAGCAGCTGTATCGAGCAATCGGGAGAAAAGCCGAGAGTACCTGCATCATATCTCACAAGCATTTCATACAGCTTTTCAAGCCTTATCTTCAACTGATAATACTCCGCCTTAAAGCGTTCCTTGTAGTCAGCTGACTGCATCATTTCGATAGTGTCTTTCAGTTCCATAAAATCAATTCCTTTCTGTATTTTGGGCATAAGAAAACCGCCCTGTTATGAGCGGTTAACTGAGTTGTTGTATTTTTCAAAAGTTTCTGGATTTCCACTGCGATATTCAAAAGAATACTCCGTGGAATTACAATGCTTATTATTACTGTTGTCATTAAAAACATCATCGGGAATGCCGTTGAGATGCGCTTTACATCTATGTTCCCATAAACCGCTTTTCAAATAATGCTTACATACTAAGCATTTGTTTTCCGATAACATTATTCCTCCACCTCTCTTTTTTCTTTCAATAGCCCTGAGCAAAACGCCAAAACCAACGCAATAACGTAAATATCAGGGCAAA
>CAMZIK010000057.1 GCA_947307175.1 uncultured Clostridia bacterium | reverse complement strand
AAACCGCACATCATAATGATGCAAGGCGGCTTGTTAGGGAAGTTTATCTTTGCATTTGCATCGCCCATGAGCTTGATAAGCTCCTCATGAACGATCTTTATTACCTGCTGACCTGGAGTAAGGCTTTTAAGAACGTCCTCGCCGACAGCTCTTTCCGAAACACTGTTTACAAAGTCCTTAACAACCTTATAGCTTACGTCGGCTTCAAGCAGTGCCATTTTAACTTCACGCATTGCTTCCTTTACGTCTGACTCGCTGAGTCTGCCTCGTGATTTGAGACGCTTGAACACGCCGTTTAATTTTTCTGAAAGTCCTTCAAACGCCATATATATCCTCCTGTATCAATCCTTTTTCTCCTCTTCCTCTGGAGCAGGATTTTCATATTCTTCAAGTTTTTCGTCAAAGCTTTCAAGCAGTACGACGATCTTTTCCGCAACGCTGCGGAAGGATCTGTGAGCGTTGCACTCATTGAAAGCATCGAGTGCAAGCTGTTTGAAAGCTGCGATCTCGTTCTTTCTATCCTCGTCTGCTTTTAACAGACCAAGCTTTTCCTCATATTCAGCCAGAGCCTCATCTCCACGCTTTATCGCATCGTGAACGCCCTGCCTTGAAATGTCGTAATGGTCTGCGATCTCACCAAGCGAAAGGTCATCGTTGTAATACAGATCCATAATGTCAAACTGCTTTTCGGTAAGCAGTCCGCCGTACAGATCAAGCAGTCTGCACATATCCAGATTCTTGCTCATTCACAACGCCTCCTTTGCACCTTGTAAAGCCTATCGCCTTTACAACAATACTCATTATATATCAAGTAAACTTACTTGTCAAGAGTTTTTTCAAAAAAAGTCGAATTATTTTGCACGAAAAAAAGTCCGAAGGGTATCAGCCCTTCAGACCTCTCGCCTGTCTGTCCATGTCCTCAATGACAATATCGTAGATCTCGCCCAGAGAAGCGCAGTATTCAAGCACCTTCCAAGGTTCGTTTGTGTGGTAATGGATCTTCATTACCTCCTCGTCGCCTATCGCAAGCAGACAGTCGCCTTTGAAGTTCTTCTCAAAGTATTCGCTGACAACGTCCTCGTCGAGATCCTTTGCGTCGATAAGCAGCTGGGTGTCGTACCTGAATTCAATATCTTCCATTGTTTTACCTCCATTGTTTAGAGTTATATGCCTTGAAACAAAAGCATATATTTGTTGTATCAATATGTTGTGAATAAATTAACAGAAAATTTTGAAATTGGAGTAAAAAATATGATATGATTATATTGTAAATATATAGTGAAACGGTATGGAATGGGGGAAAATAATGATAAGCTACACACTTAAAAATGACAGATACGAAGTGACAATACCTGCGCTGACTTTCGGCACGGGTGATTTCAAGAGACACGACAACGATGAGGTGTATTTTGAGCTTCTGGATAAATACATTGAGCTTGGCGGCTGGTGCATTGATACCGCAAGAGTGTACTGCGACTGGCTGGAGAACGGACACAATTCAAGCGAAGGCGTTATCGGGCGCTGGATGAAGGCAAGAAACAACCGTGACAAGATCGTTCTTTCGACAAAGGGCGGACATCCTGCGATGGGGCATATGGACGAGAACAGGCTCAGCAGGGAAGATCTTGAAAAAGACATAAACGACAGCCTTGAAGTTTTAGGCACGGATCACGTTGATATATTTTTCCTGCATAGAGACGATGTACATGTTCCTGTTGATGAGATAATGCCGATACTCAATGACATCTATGAAAGCGGCAAGGCACATTTTATCGGTGTGTCGAACTGGAGCTGCGACAGGATACAGGCTGCTAATGATTTTGCGAAGAAAAACGGCATGGAGCCGATCAGGATAAGCCAGATCTATTACAGCCTTGCACATGCAAGTTCGAGCATTCTCGGAGATCCGACGCTCGTATGTATGGATACCAAGGAGTTCCGCTGGTACAGCGAGAACAAATTTCCGCTTATGGCTTTCTCTCCGCAGGCAAAAGGCTTTTTCGCAAGGCTTGCGAAGGGAGACACGGCGCAGTATCTGCCTGAGGGGCAGTATGCAAGCACAGCAAATCTTGCAAGGCTGGCAAAGGTCAAGGAGCTTAGCCGGCAGACAGGGGATTCACCCGCAGTTGTACCTATAGGTTATCTTTCGAGCCAGCCTTTCTTTGTAACGTCTGTTTTTGCGGCGTCAAGGACATGGCAGATCGAGGAGGACATGACGGCTCAGGATCTGAGATACGACGCCAAGACGATAGCGTTCCTTGAAAACAAGATATGAGAATAATAAAAGCTGCTGTTTTTCACGGCAGCTTTTTTGTATATGTATAAGGGCAAATTGAAAGGGAGCAACAAACTCTGCTGCTCCCTGTATATATCAATTATTTTTGCATGTACTAACTATTTAGCACATCGCAACTCACTCCAATTCAAATAAGATGTTGGTTTGAAATTGAATTAAGCCATTGGACTTTACACCTTTCGTAGAATTAATATAGTCCGTATAGACAAGCCCATGCTTGCCATCCATCATTTAAAATAGAATTTTGGACTCACGCCTTTCAAAAGATATGAAACTATAAAGTCGAATTCAAATTAAATTGTACTTTGGACTCACGCCCTTCATATTATTTTGTGCTCGCAGACATCAACTTTGTCGGATCAATTTCCGCCATGATGTTGAATATCTGATATTAAAAATATTTAACCCATCGGATTTATTACCTCTCAAAGTATGAAGTCCGGTCACAATGGTAAAAGATTATAGACCGTAAGTAAAAATAAAAATTCGGACTGTGCGTATTAACGCAATTTATAGAGCCATTGGATTAATTTCCTTTCGGATTGATATTTCAAATCAAGTTACCTGAATAGGTAATAAACTGAACTTTCTGGCGGTCTCACTCCTGTCTGTCAAATATTCAAACGCTTTGTGCATGTGGAAATCATATGCACCACTCCCGTCTTAGAAATTGTTCAGATAAAAATACTTATTTTGAAAAGAGCTTCAAACTCGTAAATATCTTGGTGGACTCACTCCTTAAATTCAAATGTTCATGATCCTTGTGCAAGCTATTTTCATAGCGCATCACTCCAAAAATATTTATGGTTAATAATTAAGGTGCTTAGTGAAAAAATCAATATTACATTGAACTCACTTTTTCATGATATTTCTTTCTCGTCAAAATTATCCGAAGAGTGCATCGGAAACAGCTCCAATCTCAATGTAATATAGATCCCGGTATCCAAACCGGTTATAAATTATTCTGTTGTAAATATGGTAGCCTTGCTGTGCAAAGTCTTAAAGTAGTTCCGTTTTCCATCAGACAAGGCGGCTTAGCGTATGTAAATCATATCTGTTATGATCTGACGACTCATTCGTTCGTGTCCTGATCCTCTTATCCCTGTAAACCGCCGAGCCTATGGCTACCACTCTTAATATCCAGTACGCCCATGGGACTCGCTCCTTTCGTGTCTGTTTAGATCTCACGGAGTTCCTCGCTGCCTGTCTGATATTTCGCAAGCTGTGCAGCGTGTTCACTTCTTCCCGATGCGATCTGTGATCAAGAAACTCAAACCGTCTAACTCTCAGCACCACCACGCTTGCGGCATCTGCTAATTATTAAATCCAAGCCTGCGGCTGCTTGGTGCATCTGCGCCGATGTACCGCTTTTCCGCTGCCGTTCAGCTTCACCTTCAAGTGAACTGTTCGGTTCTTGTTTTCTTGAATATAATATAGCACATTTTTTGTAACTTGTCAATAGTTTTTTTCAACTTTTTTGTTGATTTTATATTTAATATTACTTTTACAATTCTCGTCTTGACATTATATATAATATGTAGTATAATGATATTGTTGCGGCGGGCAATTTGGCTTTGAAAAGCCTGTTGTTTAGCCGTTTTGGTTTATTCGGGCAATTGTTTTGTGCAGCTTTATCAAAGAGTTAAAACATATTACATTTGCCGAAACTGAAAGGGGAGCTTGAAATGGACAACGAGAAGGGCACGGAGATGAATGAGGAATATATGCCGGATCTGTACGAGCTGGAGGACGAGCAGGGCAACAAGCAGAGCTTTGAGCTTCTGGACGTTATGGAGTACGAAGGCGAGAAATACTATGCGCTTACGCCATATTTTGATGAAGAAGAGGTAGAGCGCATGCTTGAGGACAGCGGTGAAGTTGTTATTCTCAGATCAGAGTTTGACGAGAATAACGATGAGATACTTGCCTCTATCGACGATGATGAGGAGTATGAGAAGATCGGCGAGATGTTCATGAAGCGCATCGAGGATATGTTTGAGTTCGGCGATGAGGATGGCTGCGACTGCGGCGATCCTGACTGCGACGGCAAACATTTCAGCTGATAGGCTTACGAAAACGTTTAATATTCGCATTAATCGTTTGAATATACAAATTTCAGTACATAAATTTGTACAGAATAATACTTGAATAATCTTTTTTTATGTGGTATCATAATAACAGGAAAAAAGATTTCTGCCTTGTGCGTTAAGCACAGTCATTATAAATCCAACACACAAATAAAAGGGAACTGGGTCTCCGAGAAACGGATTGCAGACCTCCCGCCGCACGCCGACTTTGTGCCGTGTGCGTCCGGACGCTGGGAGCGAGAAGTCATTGGGCTGGTACCCACCTGCGAGAGCGGGTTTTATCAACTGTGCGACGGCAAGGCGGTAATATTTTAAGCGTACCACACGGTATGTGTTAAAGCGAGGCTTCGTGCCTCGCTTTTTTATGTCGTATCAAGGACAAAAGCGGGAACGGCTGCATAGTATGGACTAACGGCAGCTGAGCCTTGCACTGAGCATGGGTGGCAAGGCAGGATCCGGCTTTGTCCGCAGGATAGCCCTTGCAGACGATGCAGGGAGCAGGGTGCCGATGAATAGAAAAAGGGGTCGGGTCAACCGGCTCCTTTTGGTTTTAGTCAGTATTACAGATGTCCTCCGAAGCGGAGCGCAAGTCTGTCGGCGACAATGAAGATAAATTCGCTGTTTGTCGGTGTCCAGTTTCTGTCGAGAGTAAACGGACCAAAATATTCACGCTTGATCTCTGCCGATGATTTTGTCCATGAGCTGCGTATCACCGTGCGGATATTTCTTTCTACGCAGCAGGCGGTAACGCTGAATTTTGCAGCGATCTCCGGGTAAATGTCCTTTGATATGCACCTTGAGATCGGTCCTGACTGAGAGGCGAGCTTTATCGCTTCGAGTATAAACAGATAACCGTTGTAGTTCTTGGTTATGCACAGCTCGAAAAGTGCGTCTGCGATCAGGCTCTCAAAGCGCTTGCTTGCATTTTCTTCCGAACGGTCTGTAAACTGTGCAGTCTGTCCGAAAAGCTTTTCACACAGCTTGTCGATATGTCTGCTGTCACGCCTGTCGATTATAAGGTCAGCATAATAACCTGCATGGCTTTTGTCTGTTTCGCCGTCAGAGATCAGAACGATAAGCGGTGCGTTCTCCACTGTTTTGAGCAGCGAACACAGTTCGCTTGTCTGATTTGTACAGCTTGACAGTATTAGAGTATCGGGTCTTTTGCTCAGTACCTCATGCTGTATGTGAAGCGCATCGCAATATGTGTAGCTTACGTTTGCTCCGATAGTTTTCAGTCTGTTCCCAAGGGCTTTTGCCTGTTCATCGTTCCTCCCCACCAGTATATTCTTTCTTCCGTTTTCCATTCCATACTTCCTCCTGTCTCCCGAATTGTAAACGCATCGGGAAAATGACAGGTTTTATTATATCACAAGTATTTTTAAAATCAAGCGTTTGATTTCATTTTTTTATATTCTGTTTTGATTATTCAGTTTGCTGTTACTGATTGTCTATATTCACTTAACATGAGTCGCAGTATTCGACGCATTTCGACACGATCTGAGATGTATTGTGCAAAGTGACAGAAATATTGTGATTTTCCGTGATAAAGCGATGAAAAGTATGCTGTTCACAATGCACATCGGCTTCGCATTAAACTGATTGATTATATTCTGACATAATGCTGATATAGCAACTCTGATAGCGTAGCTATGATATGATGTGATTTTAATATTAGTTTCATATTTTTATATGTGCTTGATGCTCCTGCGTTTTGTGCTTGACAAAACATTGAGGTTGTGATAAACTGTTTTTGTGGATAAAAATGCCTTGATACAAGGCGCTGACATTGATTTTGTTCAAAATAACATTTCGGGGGTAGAGATCATGAAAAAGGATATGTTCGATTATATCTGGACGGATAAGAAGCGTACACTGTTCGGTCTGCCGCTGTCATTCACAAGGTATTTCCTTACCGAGACAAAGTTTATTACTCGAAGCGGATTTCTCAGAGTTCAGGAGGACGAGTTCGAGCTTTACAGGGTCACCGATAAGAAGCTGATCCTTACGCTCGGACAGAGGATTTTCAAGTGCGGAACTATCCAGATGCATGTTCGTGACGTGGACACTCCCATCAAGATAGTAAAGTCGGTAAAGAAGCCCAGACAGGTGCTTGAACAGCTTGATAAGTACATCAACATCAACCGTGACAAGTACCGTGTAAGAGGCAGAGACATGGTCGGCGGTTCGTTCGGCACGCACAGTGACGATGCGTTCATCGACGGCGATATAGATGCAGACGACAACTATTTCTGATATTTGATCCAAAGGGCGGAAAGAGCATTTCCGTCCTTTTTTTGGAGGATAACTATGGACAGAGGATATTTTGAGAGTCTTGAGAGCTGGCAGGAGAGGGCAGCCTCCTGCGGCAGGCCTGTTTATATATATGGTATGGGCAACGGGAGCGAAAAGATACTGCGCCTGTTTGACCGCTTCGGGATAAAGTGCGAAGGGATCTTTGCAAGTGATGATTTCGTCAGAGGTCAGAGCTTCTGCGGTTTTAAGGTGCAAAAGTTTTCGGACGTAATGGCAGACAGCACCGACAAGCTCATAGTTCTCGGCTTCGGCAGCAGCCTTGATGAGATAATGTCAAGGATAGAAAGCATCGAACAGCGCTTTGAGCTTATCGTTCCCGACACTTCTGTGACCGATAACGGCTATTTTGACAAAGAGCGTTTCCTTGATCTTTACAGCAAGGCGGAAAGATCATACAGCCTGCTTGAAGATGACTTTTCTAGAAAGACGTTCGAGTGCATCACTTCTTTCAAGATAACGGGTGATGCAAAATATCTGCGGGAATGTTTCTGCGATGAGAGCGAAGCGCAAAGTCTGCTTTCCCTCGGAAGCTGCGAGCAGTATTTTGACCTGGGAGCATACAGAGGCGACACCGTCGAGAGCTTTATCAGGCAGGTCGGAGGACAGTATAAAAGCATAGCCGCCGTTGAGCCGAATGAACGCAATTTCAGAAAGTGTGCAGAGTTTACGAAAGAATATGATAATATCACGCTGTACAACGCTGCGGCATGGAGCGAGTGTACGCAGCTGTTTTTCTCAAAGGATGCAGGCAGACAGGCAAAGATAACCGAAAAGGGAAAACAGACCGATGCGGTAACACTTGACAGTATAGCACAGGGCGGCTGCACCTATGTAAAGTACGATGTAGAGGGAGCAGACTATGAAGCGCTGCTCGGAAGTGTAAAAACTATCCGCAGGTTTTCGCCGAAGATATGTGCGGCAGTTTACCATAAACCGTATGACTATTTCCTGCTTCCGCTGATGATAAATAAGATAAACGCAGATTATAAGTTCTATCTTCGCCAGTCGAGATATTATCCCTGCTGGGAAACAAATCTGTATTGTATCCCAAAATAAAAAATCAAACAAAAATATCATTGTAAGTTTGTGCAATATGCTGCAATAAATAGCACGCCCTTTATCCGTATATCAGGTGTAGACAGAATCCTACGAGATAAAAACAAAAGAAAGAGGAGTGTTTAGTATGGTAAAAAAGTTTATCAGCGCAGTGATCGCACTTACGATGGTGATGGGCATGTGTTCATGCTCGGACAGTTCGAGTGTAAATGAAACCACTAAGAATTCCGCTGCCGCACAGTCAGCAGAGCAGTTCAAGCTTGGTGATGATATTGTCTCACCGACAGCGGATTATAAGTTCGTGGCTGCATCTGATGATGCGAGCAGCGATGAAAAGTTCCTTATGGGAGCTAACGATTTCTCGGTAGAGCTTTTCAGAAAGTCAGTTGAGAAAGACATCGTAAACGGAAAGAATACGCTCGTTTCTCCTGAGTCGGTGCTGTTTGCACTTGGTATGACTGAGAACGGCGCAAAGGGTGAAACGCTCAGGCAGCTTCAGAAAGTTCTTTGCAAGGATCTTGATACAGATACCTTTAATAAGAATATGAATAAGCTCATTTCATGTGCGTCCAGCAGCAGCGGCTTCAAGTTCAGCATCGCAAACTCTGTATGGGTAAAGGACATGGACAAAATGACCCTCAACGAGCAGTTTACAAAGAACTGCAAGGAGCTTTACAACGCTGATCTGTTCAAAGCACCGTTCAACGATGAGACCAAAAAGCAGATGAACAACTGGGTCAATGAAAAGACCAACAGTATGATACCAAGCATAATTGATGAGCTTGGCGTTGATACTGCGGCTGTGCTGCTCAATGCTATCGCTTTTGAGGCTGACTGGGAGGAAAAGTTTGATCCCGAAGGCACTGATAATAAGTCAGGATTCACTCTCAACAGCGGAAAGACAGTCGATAGCACAAGTATGACGTCAATGGAAAAGCTGTATGTCAGCGATGAAAATGCTCAGGGCTTCATCAAGAACTACAAGGGCGGAAAGTATGCGTTCATGGCTGTTCTTCCGAATGAGGGAACAAGCCTTGCTGATTATGTAAAGTCACTTACAGCTGAAAAGTTCGCTAAGCTCTATGCAGGCAAGACCGATAAGTACAATGTCAATATAAAGATCCCTAAGTTCAAGTATGATTACAGCACCGAGCTTAACGGTCTGCTCAAGGAAATGGGCATCACAGATGCGTTTGATCAGGAAAAGGCTGATTTTTCCGCAATGACCGACCAGCAGAAGCTGTTTATCAGCCATGTGCTTCATAAGACACATATCCAGCTTGACGAAGAAGGCACAAAAGCCGCCGCTGCTACTGCTGCAGAAATGGACGTAAGCGGTGCTCTTCCGATGGGCGATAAGAGCATTTATTTCAACAGACCTTTTGTTTACGCAATAATGGATACCGAGACAGGTCTGCCGGTATTCATGGGAACAGTTTGCGACCCAACTGCAAATTGATATAATGCACAAAGATAGAAATACAGATTTGTGCAAAATGACACAATAAAAATTAAACTCCTTGTTCGTATATCTGTTGTAAGCACAATTCAGATATTAAAGACAAGGAGTTGTTTTTTATGGTAAAAAAGATAATCAGCGCAGTGATCGCTCTTACATTGGTCATGGGTATGTGTTCGTGCGGAGATAACGCATCGTCCGATCCTGTTTCAAAGCCCGCATCTTCGCTTTCGGGCAGCAGCGAGCCTGTAACAAAAACCGAGCCTGACGAGCCTGAGCCGACCTACGGCGGAGAAGTGGTTGAGCTGACTGCCGACAAGAAATTCAAGCCCGCATCGGATAATCAAAAGAACGATGAGAAGTTCGTAAGCGGACTTGGCAGCTTTTCTGTTGAGCTTTTCAAAAGGACAGTGCAGAAGGATCTGACAGCAGACGGAAAGAATACTCTCGTTTCGCCAGAATCTGTTGCTTTTGCTCTTGGCATGGTTCAAAACGGCGCAGACGGCAATACCCTCAAGCAGATGCAGGACGTGATCTGCAAGGGTGTGGATCAGGATACGTTCAACAAGAATATGAACCTGCTCATCTCAAATGCTGATAAGAATAATACCGAAAAATCCAAGCTCTCCATTGCAAATTCCGTATGGGTAAAGGACAAGGATAGTCTTACTCTCAACGAGCAGTTTGCAAAAAACTGCAAGGAGCTGTATAACGCAGAATTTTTCAAGGCAGCTTTTGATATGACTACCGTTGAAAAGCTCAACAGCTGGGTCAAGGAAAAGACCGACGATATGATACCAAAGCTTATCGACAGATTCAGCCCCAATGAGATAATGTGCCTTGTAAACTGCGTAGCATTCGACTCCGAATGGGAGGTGCAGTATAAGGACACACAGGTAAAGAAAGACCAGAAGTTCACCAATGCCAAGGGCGAAAAGGTGGATTGCACCATGCTTTCAAGCACGGAAAGCATATATGTTGAAAACGGCAAAGCAAAGGGCTTCATCAAGAATTACAAGGGCGGAAAGTATGCGTTCATGGCTGTTCTTCCGAATGAGAATACGGATATTGCCAACTATGTTGCATCAATGTCTGATGATGAGATAGCAGCTCTGTATTCTGGCAGAACGGATAGGTATGACGTTATTGCCAAGCTCCCGCAGTTCAAGTTCGATTACGGCGCAGAGCTTGTCGATACGCTTTCCGATATGGGTATCAAAGACGCTTTCTCAGTAAATGCTGATTTTTCAAAGCTGTTCAATAACACATCTTCAGCAATAAACAGAGTTATCCATAAGACTCATATCGAGCTTGATGCAAAGGGAACAAAGGCAGCCGCAGCAACAGCAGTCACAATGACGGAAAATGCCATAGCTGTGACAGAAGAGCCAAAGTCCGTGATACTTGACAGACCGTTCGTTTTTGCTATAATGGATACAGAAACAGGACTGCCTGTATTCCTCGGAACAGTCTGCGATCCGAGTGCAGAATAAAAAGGAGATGTTTGTATGTTCAAAAAGCTATTAAGCGCGGTCATCGCAATAACACTTGTAATGGGTATGTGTTCCTGCTCGGAAAACAGTTCGTCTCAGCCTGAAACAAACAAACCAGATTCGTCTTTTGCCAAGCAGCCTGAGAGCAAGCCGGCATCATCTGACGGTATCGTTCAGCCGACAGCAAATTACGAGTTCAAACAGACCGAAAGAGAAGGAGCTTATGACAAGGACTTTGTCAGCGCACTCAACGGTTTTTCAGTAGAGCTTTTCAAAAACTCCGTCAAGGACGATCTGTCAAACGGAAAGAATACGCTCATCTCGCCTGAATCGGTCGCATTTGCACTCGGAATGACACAGAACGGCGCAGACGGAAATACCCTCAAGCAGATGCAGGACGTGCTTTATAAGGGCGTTTCGCAGGATACGTTCAATAAGAACATGAACTATCTTATGAGCGAGGCAAATTCGCGGAACAGCGAAAATGCAAAAATGAAAATAGCAAACTCAGTCTGGGTCAAAGACAGAAATGACATCACTCCGACAGAGCAGTTCACAAAAGACTGCAAGGAGCTGTACAACGCCGAGCTGTTCAAGGGCACTTTTGACGATAATACAGTCAAGCAGATAAACAGCTGGGTGAGCGACAAGACCGACAAGATGATACCTTCTATCATAGATCAGCTTGATCCCGAAGATGTGATGTTCCTTATAAACTGTGTGGCTTTCGACGCAAAGTGGGAAAAGCAGTATGAGGAGGATCAGATAAAAGAGAACGAGAAATTCACCAATTCCAAGGGCGACAAGGTAAACTGCACTATGCTTTCGGGTACTGAAAAGACATATGTTTCAAACGATAAAGCTACTGGATTTATAAAGGACTATGAAGGCGGAAAGTATTCATTTATGGCTGTCCTTCCCAACGAGGACATAAACATCAAGGATTATGTTTCGTCATTGACAGCTGATGAGTTTTCAAAACTTTACGCTTCACGCTCACAAGATCACGAGGTCATCACAAAAATGCCGCAGTTCAAGTATGACTACGATCTGCGCCTTAAAGATACTTTGCAGGCAATGGGTATGTCCGAGGCATTTTCAAGAGCTGCTGATTTCTCAAAAATGTTTGAGAATACTGAAGTTTATATCGCACAGGTCTTCCATAAGACCCACATCGAGCTTGACGCAAAGGGAACGAAGGCAGCCGCAGCAACAGCTGTTGAGATGCGTGCAAAAGGCGCTATCAGCATGACCCAGCACAAAGAAGTTATCCTTGACAGACCGTTTGTATATGCGATAATGGATACACAGACAGGACTGCCGGTATTTATGGGAACAGTCTGCGATCCGAGCGTTCAATAATTAACAAAATGTCCTTGAATACAGTATGGCAAATGTGGTATAATCATTGATGTTAAAAAGAACTATTGGAGGAATGTAAAATGTCAATGTATATCACCTGTCTTGACCTTGAAGGAGTTCTCGTCCCTGAGATATGGATCGCTTTTGCTGAAGCAAGCGGTATCCCTGAGCTGAGAAAGACCACCCGTGACGAGCCTGATTACGACAAGCTGATGAAGTACCGTATCGCTATACTCAAGGAGCATGGTCTTGGTCTCAAGGAGATACAGGAAACTATCGCAAAGATTGACCCTATGCCCGGCGCAAAGGAGTTCCTGGATAAGCTCAGAGATCTTTCACAGGTCATCATCATAAGCGACACCTTTACCCAGTTCGCAAAGCCTCTGATGAAAAAGCTGGGTATGCCAACTATCTTCTGCAATACCCTTGAAGTTGCCGAAAACGGCGAGATCACAGGCTATAAGATGAGAGTGGAGAAGTCAAAGTATACTACCGTAAAGGCTCTGCAGTCTATCGGTTTTGAGACTATCGCTTCGGGCGACAGCCATAACGACCTTGGTATGATAAAGGCAAGCAAAGCAGGCTTTTTGTTCAAAAGCCCGGACAACATCAAGGCTGATAATCCTGATATTCCTGCATATGAGGAGTATGACGAACTTTATGAGGCTATCAAGAACGCAATGGACTAATATACACCAAAAGGCTTGGAGAACATCCGAGCCTTTTTTGTTGACATATTTAGAAGAAAGTGCTATGCTTGTGAAAAAGGGGAGTGAACAAAATGTCCAAAAGAAAAATAGCCGCCGCTTTTCTTGCATTTGCTTTGGCACTGTCAATGACAGCCTGCGGCGAGAGTAAGGTCTCGGACAGCAACAGTGACACATCATCTGAAACAGAGACGACGACAACAACGACGAAAATGACAATAACGACAACAACGCAGGATTCTGCGCAGACAAAGAAAACTTCTGCTGAGACTACAACAGCGCAGTCCGCTGTTACCACCACCGCACAGACAACGGCACAGCCAAAAACCACCAAGCAGACAACGATTCAGACATCGCCTCAAAAGGCAGGGGAGATCTCAAACGGAGACGCAAAACTTGCTATACACGACCTGAGCGGATTTTCTCAGTGGTCAATGATGAATGGTTCAATCGAGAAGGATTTTGCGTATGCTTATTCTGAACTGTATGATATAATGCTTGGTTTTGTCCCAACAGAGCAAATGGAAATACGAATAAACAATGCAAAGAAAAATGGCAGAAGAATAACAAAACTAAATTATAAAGGTAAAGAAGTTACAGCCGTAGAAAACCAATTTATATCTGTTGACAAAGCAGACAAGGACAAACTGTTTGGCGGATATTTTTATTATATCTCTTGGGAAAACGACCTGTATTTATGTGCATTGGCAAGACCGGGCGGGAACCTTTTTATGCGAAATAATGGCGGTGCATATATTGCATATGCCCCAAATATCGATATTGCAAAATGGTTTAAAGACAATGAGAAAGAGTATTCAAAACTCAGCACCGACCCCAAAGACTATCTGTTCATCTTCGATGCACTTGATATGAAATAAAGACAAAACGGACTTGAAATTCAAGTCCGTTTTTTTGTACTTTTATCTATTCTATCGTTCCGCCGCCGATCAGATAGTCTCCGTCATAGAACACCACAGCCTGTCCCTTGCAGATAGCCTTGTGCGGCTGCTCAAAGTCCACTCTTACACGCTTTTCACCTATCGGTGTCACCGTGCATGGCATATCCTGCTGGTGATACCTTGTACAAGCTGTACATTTTATTGGACTAATAAGCTCGTCGAACGGCAGGAAATTCACATCGCATGCAGTCAGCTCAGTCCTCAGCAGTTTATCAGGAGTTCCGAGTATAAGTCGGTTGCTCTTTGTGTCCTTTTCAACTACAAATATCGGTTCGGTATACGATACGCCTATGCCTCTGCGCTGCCCGATAGTGTAGTGTATAAGACCCTTGTGCGTTCCCAGCTTTTCGCCCGAAGTAAGCACTATGTCGCCGCCCTGCTGTTCGCCGCTGCGTGCAGTGATGAAGCTCGCATAGTCGCCGTCAGGGATAAAGCAGATGTCCTGAGAATCCGGCTTGTTCGCATTGACAAGACTGTTTTCATCAGCAATAGCCCTTATATCGTCCTTGTTCATCTCACCCACGGGGAAAAGACTGTGTTCCAGCTGCTGCTGAGTAAGCGGATAAAGCACATAGGTCTGGTCTTTTTTTCTGTCTGCCGAGCGCTTCAGAAGCCACCTGCCCGTCTTTTCGTCCTTGACTTTAGTAACGTAATGACCCGTAGCAACATAGTCAAAACCCAGCATCTGCGCCCTTTCAAGGAACTTGCCGAATTTGAGATACCTGTTGCAGTCTATGCAGGGGTTCGGTGTGCCGCCGTCAAGGTATGTATCAACGAATTTGTCCATAACACACTCTTTGAAGCAGTCTGCAAAATTGAAAACATGAAAGGGGATACC
The DNA here is from genome assembly GCA_947307175.1 of uncultured Clostridia bacterium. Taxonomy (GTDB): domain Bacteria; phylum Bacillota; class Clostridia; order Oscillospirales; family Ruminococcaceae; genus Hominimerdicola. Next base: position 3,135 of record CAMZIK010000057.1, on the reverse strand, counting down.
CAGTTTGTATGCGACCTCTCTTGCATCTTCAACGTCATCAAGAGAACAGCAGGTCTTTGAGCGCTCGATGCCGATGTCCTCGTTGGCGTAAAGATGCATCGTTGCGCCCGTAACGTCGTAACCCTTATCAAGCAGTAGCTTTGCGCAGACCGAGCTGTCAACACCGCCCGACATCGCCACAAGCACTTTCTTTATATTATCCATATATTCCTCCGTATCAGGCATTCTTGTACTTCATCGACTGCTCAACTGCAAGCTCATCGCAGCGCTCATTTTCGGGGTGTCCTGCGTGTCCCTTGACCCAAACAAAGCTTACATTGTGTTTATCAAGCAAAGAGAGCAGTTTTTCCCACAGGTCAGGGTTGAGAGCTTTTTCCTTATTGCTTTTAACCCAGCCGTTTTTCTGCCAGCCCTTTGCCCAGCCTTTAGTAATCGAGTCGATAACGTATTTCGAATCGCTGTAAACAGTGACCTCGCAAGGTTCTTTAAGCGTTTCGAGCGCAGTTATTACAGCGGTCATCTCCATGCGGTTGTTGGTAGTCTGCGCCTCACCGCCCGAAAGCTCCTTGATGTTTTCTTTGTATTTTAGTATAACGCCCCAGCCGCCCGGTCCGGGATTTCCCGAACAAGCGCCGTCAGTAAAAATATCAACGTGTTTCATAATTTCTCCTTTGCTATGCTATAAATCAGAATTTGTGCTAGCGCGCACGGCGCTTGTATGGGGGCTTTCCGGTCGCCCCCATACCCCTTCGGGATCACATCTAATAAATTGATAATAGTTAGAACTTGATGGTGAATAGTTAGGGTATTCTCTTGAAAAAAAGTTTTCTCTCAAATTCTCTTTTCTGAACTCTCTAATATTTTTCAGTAATGGGGTCTTGCGCCCCATTACTGAAAAATCATTAAAAGGTTTAGGAAGGGGGTCTGGGGGAGAACCCTTCTCCAAAAGGGTTTCCCCCAGCTACTCGCCGACAAATTCTGATTTATCTTATTATAATACACCTGTTGGGTTATGTCAATAACAAAGGCTGCGCATGAAACGCAGCCTGATGTTTACTTGAATATCTTATCCATAAAGGTTTTGTCGTTGAAATAGTTGATGCCGATAGCGTTGCGCACCTCGTTGACAGTTTCATTGGACACATCAACAGCGTGCTGTGTGCCTTTTTTCAGCATATTCAGCACCTCGCCCATATCCTTTGCGTATTCCTCACGTCTTGCTCTGATAGGTGCAAGGTATTCCTGCATTACGCTGTTGAGCAGCTTCTTGCACTTCATATCGCCAAGTCCGCCGCGCTCGTAATGCTCTTTCATTTCGCTAAGATTTGCATATTCGGGCAGGAACTTCTTGAAATCTTCGTCTGTCGAGAAAGCTTCAAGATACAGGAACACAGGGTTGTTCTCGGTGTGACCAGGATCGGTGATGTTGATGTGGGTCGGGTCTGTGAACATCGACATTATCTTTGTCTTTATCGTTTTTTCATCGTCCTTGAGATAGATGCAGTTGCCCAGCGACTTGCTCATTTTAGCATTTCCGTCAGTTCCTACAAGTCTGTTGCAGCTGTCCGAATCAGGAAGAACTGCTTCCGGCTCAACGAGAATATCACAGTTGTATATCCTGTTGAAGCTGTTTACGATCTCTCTTGCCTGCTCCAGCATCGGCAGCTGGTCTTCACCTACTGGTACATATTTTGCCTTGAAAGCAGTGATGTCGGCAGCCTGGCTGATAGGGTAGGTCATAAAACCAACGGGTATGCTTCTCTCAAAGTTGCGCATTTTTATCTCATTTTTGATAGTCGGGTTGCGTTCAAGTCTTGACATTGTGACAAGATTTGAATAGTACATCGGAAGCTCGTACAGAGCAGGGATATGCGACTGTACAAGGAAAGTGGTCTTGTCCGGAGTAAGTCCTGCTGCGAGATAGTCCAGCATAACCTCCGTTATATTGTCTCTGATCTTTTCGGGGTTTTCAGCGTTGTCGGTGAGCGCCTGAAGATCGGCGATCATAACATACGGCACATACTTGCCCGTATTCTGCATCTCGACTCTTTTTTTGAGAGAACCGACATAATGTCCGAGGTGAAGCGGTCCGGTCGGTCTGTCTCCCGTCAGGATTATATTGTTTTCCATTTTTATTACTCCTTTCAGATATATGCTTTTGTTCCGCAGCACTTTGAGGAACAAATGCTTCACGTGAAACATTTGTTTGAAACGGCTGCGCTTTAAAAGCAAAAAAATAAGCCCTATCCTCCGCAATGGGACGATAGAACATCGCTTTGCCACCCTTATCGGCACTAAGGATACATACATATCCGCTCACATTAACGCAGGAAACACGGCGAGCGATACTTGCATCAGATGCTTTCCCGCTGCTCCTCACAGGTCCATTCACTTAAAGCCTGCCTGTTGTCTTACACCGCCCGACAACTCTCTGAAAAGCACTCTTTCAGCTACTTACTCCTGTTCACAGGATTTTTCATATTCACAAAAACAATTATATTCGTTTTTACCCGATTTGTCAACAAGCGAGTGTGACTATGAAATGAACTAATGGTCAATATTATATTAACTGCATTTTTACTGCATCGTAAAATGATAAAATATTTGAAAAAGCGGTTGCAATTCTGTGGGAATAGGTGTATAATAATTATGTATATAAATGAATACAGTAAGGCATAACGGAGTGATCTAATGAAGATAATGCCAAACAAAAAATATAATACTATCGCATTATATGCAGCGCTGGTCATTGCTGTCAATGTGCTGCTTATCGTTGCGATACTTAAATTCAACAGCATACTCGGCTTTTTTGAGATACTTGTGAGAGTGCTGAGCCCTGTGATATGGGGTCTTGTTATTGCTTTTCTGATGAATCCGATAATGGTGAACTTTGAAAAACTTTTCTCCAATAAGTTCAAAAGCACAAGAGGCAAGAAAAAGCTTGTGCGGGCGCTGTCGGTAACGGTTTCGGCGGTCGTCTTTCTGGGAATAGTTGTGGGCTTGATAGTTATTGTTGTGCCTGAACTTGTAAAATCCATTATAAAGCTGTTTGAAAACATGGGTGATCTGAGAGAGAACCTTGAAGGCTGGATAAGCAAGACGTTCAGCAGTTTTCCGAGCCTTGTAAAATCTGCA
>CAMZIK010000056.1 GCA_947307175.1 uncultured Clostridia bacterium | reverse complement strand
AAAGTCAGCAAACTGTGGTAAAATAGAATTAATAACACAGGAGGCTGATTTTTATGGCAAGAAGAAAAAGAGAACCGATGAGTGAAAGAAAGAAGAACATCATAGGAATGCTGCTTGAGGAATACGACATCAAGTCTGCAAAGGATATTGAGGATGCACTAAAAGACCTTCTCGGAGGGACGATCCAGGAAATGCTTGAGTCCGAAATGGACGAGCATCCGGGATATCAGGAATATGAGCGTTCCGACAATCCTGACTATCGCAACGGCAAGAAAACCAAGAAGGTCCGCGGAAACTGAGGATATCTACGGCATTGAAGTCAGCGACGGTATGGTATCAGACATAACAGACAGATTACTTCCGCTGCGTACTATTTGATAAGCTTGGCGAAAAATATAACATTAGGAATCATAACAATCGCAACGTATTCTTCACCAATTTTGTTCTGTGCTATCGTGCGTCCCAAAACATAAGCGGCGGTTTCAGACAAAAGTGGGCAAATAACTGTTCTGAATACTTTGAAAGGCTTGTAGAAATAATACAACCCAAAGTAATTATATGCTTAGGACGTAATGTCTTTGACGCTGTTGTCAGAGTTGCTGGTCTCGAACCGCCAAGACATAAATATAATGATACAATTCAAAAAGGAGAACTAATACTGACATTCAATGATACGACCTGTGTTGTTTTTCCAATGGCTCACTGCGGTGTATTCGGAACAAACAACCGCAATAAAGGGTGTAATTATAGAGGACTGACTCTTCAAAAAAGCGATTGGGGGAAAATCAAAGATTACCTGTAACAGTACAATTCTGTGTACTCTCTTTTTTCAAAATCAAAAAATTCCCTTTGATAATTTCGCACGCAGTGCAAAAGATATTATTGCAAACCCGAATCGAACAAAAGGAGAATTTGAAATGAAAGGTGTAACAACACAGCAGGGCAGAGAGACCCTCAACAGATTCAAGATGGAAGCAGCCGGCGAGGTCGGTGTAAACCTCAAGCAGGGCTACAACGGCGACCTTACCTCCCGTGAGGCTGGTTCAGTCGGCGGTCAGATGGTCAAGAAGATGATCGACTCTTATAAGGCAGGCAACAACAAGTAAGTCTTGCCGAACAAACAAAAAAAGAGCTGTTGCACATTAGCAGCAGCTCTTTGCTTTTGCATCAATACATGATCATTTAAGCGGCGGAGTGATCTTCGGACCGCTTGCGGCAGGTGTATCTGAAGGACCTGCGATCTTTTCAAGTGCTTCATGAGTAGCGGTAACATCAGCTACGCACTTTGAAAGCACATTATGTGCCTCACCCAGCGAGATATTGAGCTTCTCGACCATAGCCTTTCTGATAGCCATATCCTGAGCCTTTGCATTCTCTATGATCTTCTCTGCCTCTTCGTTAGCTCTCTGAGCCTCGGCATTGGCATAATCATGAGCCTGCTTAACTATCTCTTCCTCGCTGATAAGGATCTGAGCCTGAGCGTTGGCATCCTTGATTATCTGGTTAGCCTGTCTTCTTGCATCATCAAGAATATTCTGTCTCTCCTTCTCGACTTCCTTAGCCTTCTGGATCTCCGCAGGAGTAGACATGATAAGCTCGTCGATTATTTCCAGCATAGCATCGGCATCTATCCTCTTTTTGCTGGAAAGCGGAACGTTCGGCGCATTGAGCAGCGCAGCCTTAAGATTATTCAGTCCTTCTTCAAGTGTCATTATATAACATCCTTTCTTCCACCTATAAAGGCTTATCTTATTATATCATCAGGTTTGAAAAGCCTGTGCTTTATGAAATCATGTATTTCGGGAGGAACAAATCCCGAAATATCACCGCCGAAATAGGCGATCTGTTTTACGACGCTGGACGACAGGAACATATTCTCGCCCGTTGTTGTAAGAAACACTGTCTCTGCGCCGTCATAAAGTTTCTTGTTGGCAAGCGCCATCTGAAATTCATACTCAAAGTCCGAAACAGCTCTGAGACCTTTGACTATCGCCGTAGCACCTGTACGCTTGAGATAATCCGCAAGCAGACCGTCATGACAGTCAACGACCACATTATCAAGGTGCTTTACAACACTGTATATCATCTCGACCCTTTCGCTGACCGTGAAGGCAGCCTGCTTTGCAGCATTGAACGAGACCAGAACTATTACCTTGTCAAACAGCGTAGAAGCCCTGTTGATAATATCTATGTGTCCTCTTGTTATCGGGTCAAAGCTTCCCGGACATACCGCTATGCGCTTCATATTTCATCTTCCTTGGCAGGTGCTGCAAAAACAGTCACCGCAGTTTTTCCGTATTTATATCTTTTCCGCAGAACAAGTCCCTCAAAATCATCAGACAGCTCAAGTTCCTTTTCATGCTCGCAGACGACCAGAGCGCCGCTGTTGAGCTTACCCGAAAGCAGTCCGAGCGCCTGCTGAACAAGACCCGACCTGTAAGGCGGATCAAGAAAAACTATATCAAAGCCGCCCTTTGAAACTTTAAGATATTCGATGCTCTCCATTCCAAGAACCCTTGACTCGTTCATAAGCTTGCAGTCGTTAAGATTCTGTTTGATGATCTTAACAGCCTCGGGATTTGAGTCAACAAAAACGCAGTGGCTCGCTTCCCTGCTCAGAGCTTCAATGCCCATCTGTCCGCTTCCTGCGAAAAGGTCAAGCACCGATGCACCCGCTATATCAAACTGAATAACGGAAAAAACAGCCTCCTTGACCATATCGGTGGTAGGACGTGTATCAAGCCCTTCGAGCGTTTTCAGCTTTTTCCCTCTGCATTTTCCCGTAATAACTCTCATAGCACTCTCCAAACGGCGAATATACATTATTCACCTGATATATGAATTTATTATACAATAAATTTCTCAGTTTGTCTATACTTTTTTTTATTTTTTTGATTTTTCTTTAAAAATAAAAAAACGGAGCTATGCTCCGACGGATGATCAGCGTATTAATGCCATTCACAGACATATAAATGTAAAGAGGTGCAGCATACCTGCCGAGTTACTGAGGAGATTCTCTTGAAAGTGCTGTTTCTCATACTCTTTCTTAGGCTCTTACATATTTTTGGCTATCGGGAGTAAACTCCCGATAGCCAAAATTCTATAAAAGTTTTAGGAAGGGAGTTTGGTGGGACGGAGTAACCGTTACCACGGTTACTCTAAAGAATGGCAAAGCCGTTCTTTGGCCCTCTCTCCAAAAGGGTTTCCCCCAGCAGCTCCGCAGTTATGCCTCGCCTTTTTTGCTTTGGACGTTGCCTGTGACTGCGACGAGCAGCTTTCTGGGCATCAGTTTTGCGCCGACAGCTGCAAGTCTGAGCGTTGCTGACGGAATAATTATTGTCTTTCCGGAGAACATACCCTTTATAGCCTCGTCGCTGCACTGTTTTGCGCTTATCGCCTTTACGCCGAAAGAACAGCCTGCAACATCATTGAACTCAGTATCAACGGGTCCCGGACAGAGCGCACACACCTTTACCCTGCTGCCCTGCACTTCAAGCTCTCTTGCAACGGCGCTGGTGAGGTCGGCAACATATGACTTTGTCGCATAGTAAGTGCTCATGTACGGTCCGCCGCTCATCAGACCTGCGCTTGATGCGATATTCATGATATATCCGCTGCCACGGGCGGTAAAATCTTTCAGGAACAGCTTCATCAGAATGTGTACGGCGGCAACGTTGGTGTCAATCATGCTCAGCTCACGGTCAAGGTCTGCTTCGGTGAACTTTCCGAAAAGCCCGAAGCCTGCTCCGTTTATAAGCACGCCGATCTTTTCGTCTTTGACCTGCTCATAGAGCGCAAAACAGTCTTCCCTCTTTGAAAGGTCGCAGACAACTACTCTGGTGTTCTCGCCAAGCTCATCTGCAAGCTCTCTGAGCCTGTCCTCTCTCCTTGCGCAGAGGATACACCTGAAGCCTTTGGCGTAAAGGTTTTTAGCTATCTCCCTGCCTATTCCCGAACTTGCTCCCGTGATAAGTGCTGTCTTTGCCATATATTTGTCCTCCTTTTTTTCATTGTCTGGTGAAAGTATAGCACACGAGCTGCTTGCCTGTCAATTATCAAACGTTTGAATATTTCACCTGTATATCCTATTTTTTTAAGATTCTATTGACAAACACATTCCAATATGCGATAATAAATACATAACTGAAAAAACTTATAGCAAGCGACACAGATGTGTACTCTTTTTATATGATATAGCAGCTATGCGGAAATGTCAACACAAAGCCCGAAAGATACACAAAAATATATTTATGTGTCACTTTTTACGGAGGAATACAAATGCACGCAACCCTCGTTGTCCTCGCAGCAGGACTCGGCAGCCGTTTCAAAGGCGGTATAAAACAGCTCGAACCTCTGGGTCCGAGCGGCGAGATAATAATGGACTACTCTATCTTTGATGCAAAGCAGGCAGGCTTTGACAAGGTGGTTTTCATAATCAGGAAAGACATAAAAGACGCTTTTGATAGTATGATAGGCGACCGCATCAAACAGCACATCGCTGTTGACTACGTTTATCAGGAGCTTGACTGTCTGCCACAGGGATATGAATGTCCTGAAGGCAGGATAAAGCCTTGGGGTCATGGTCATGCGGTTTACTGCTGCAAAGGCGTTGTGAACGAGCCTTTTGTGGTCATCAATGCTGACGATTACTACGGGAAACAGGCTTTTTCCGAGCTTTACAAAAAGCTTGAGGCGATGCAGGACGCAGAGCCTATGAACATCGCTATGGCAGGCTTTAAGCTCAAAAACACGCTAAGCGATTTCGGCAGCGTAAACAGAGGCGTTTGTGTTGTCAAGGACAGCAAGCTGGCGAGCATTGAGGAGACATACGAGATACGCCGTGAGGCAGACGGCCTTGTTCACAGCGGGAAAGACGGTCAGCCCGACAAGCTGCTGGACGAGGACAGCTATGTTTCAATGAACATATGGGCTTGCCCTGCGGGATTTATAGATAAGCTGGACAAGCACTTCACGGCTTTTCTTGAAAAGAACGGCACGGACATCAAAGCAGAGTTCCTGCTGCCGGGTGCGATAGAGGAACTGATAGAATCGGGAGAGATAACCTGCGATGTAGTCACAAGCAACGACCTGTGGTTCGGTGTGACTTACGCTCAGGACACGCCTATCGTCAAGGCAAGGTTCAAGGAGCTGACTGATAAGGGCGTTTACCCCGTGGACCTCTGGGGCTGATGTTTAATACTGATATGTAGGCGGCTTTATGCCGCCTTTTGCTTTTTTTGCGCACGGTCATCCCATTATCTGCGCAATTCCCTGCGCTACCTCTCCGATAGCGTTCATTGCTCTGCTCGTGCGCTTTTTGAGCATTCTTTTTTCCGAGTTCGATGCAGCTGCAATGGCATATGCCACAGTCCCTGCCGCTGCGCAGACGGAAATGCCTGTAACTATCGTTTTTATCTTCATTTTTTCTTCCCTCCGCATCTTTATTTTTTGCAGATGAACATAATATATGTGTGGAGAATCGAGCCGTTTTTTCTTCCGTTCAATGCTATAATTGAATTTTTATAAATTTAATCGTTTTATACAAACATTGTTCATAATTTGTTAGTAATTGCGTTTAACATTTTACTCTAATGCGTGGTATAATTAATTAGTAAATGAAAAAAACATACTGTAATAAAAGGGGCTAATTCTTATGGGAATGACAATGACACAGAAGATACTCGCTGCACACGCAGGTCTTGACAGCGTCAAGGCAGGACAGCTGATAATGGCTGATCTGGATCTGGTGCTGGGCAATGACGTTACCTCGCCTGTTGCTATCAACGAGTTCAACAAGGCAGGCTTTGACAGTATCTTTGATAAAGAAAAGGTCACAATGGTAATGGACCATTTTGCACCTAACAAGGATATCAAGGCAGCAGGTCAATGCAAGCAGTGCAGGGATTTCTGCGGAAAGTACGACATAACTAATTTCTTTGACGTTGGAGATATGGGCATCGAGCATGCTCTGCTCCCTGAAAAAGGTCTCGTTGCTCCAGGCGACTGCGTTATCGGTGCAGACTCTCATACCTGTACATACGGCGCTCTCGGAGCATTCTCAACAGGTATCGGATCGACTGATATGTGCGCAGGTATGGCAAAGGGAAAAACATGGTTCAAGGTACCAAGCGCGATCAAGTTCAACATAGTAGGCAAGCTGCCGAAGTTCAGCGCTGCAAAGGATGTTATTCTTCACATCATCGGAATGATCGGTGTTGACGGCGCACTTTACAAGTCAATGGAGTTTTCGGGAGAAGGACTTGTGAACCTGTCGATGGAAGACAGACTTTGCATGGCTAATATGGCTATCGAGGCAGGCGCAAAGAACGGAATTTTTGCAGTTGACAGCGTAACGCTTGATTATATAAAGGATAAGGTAAACAGAGACTATAAGATATTCGAGGCAGACGAGGACGCAGAGTATGACGCAGAATATACTATCGACCTCAGTACGATAAAGCCTACTGTTGCTTTCCCTCACCTGCCTGAAAACACAAAAACATTTGACGAGATCGGCGACGTTGTCATAGATCAGGTAGTCATCGGTTCGTGTACCAACGGACGCATCGAAGACCTCAGATGCGCTGCTGAGATACTCAACGGTAAGCATATCGCAAAGAACGTCAGATGTATCGTTATACCTGCAACACAGAAAGTATATATGCAGGCAATGAAAGAAGGACTTCTTGAGACATTCATAAATGCAGGATGCGCTGTTTCAACACCTACCTGCGGACCGTGTCTCGGAGGACATATGGGAATACTCGCAAAGGGAGAAAGAGCTGTTGCTACGACAAACAGAAACTTCGTGGGAAGAATGGGACACCCCGAATCTGAGGTATATCTCGCTTCTCCGTATGTAGCAGCAGCAAGTGCAGTAGCAGGAAAGATCGCTCAGCCGTCAGAGATCTGATAACGGGTAAGGCGTTGCCTGCGAACTGTGATCGGAGGTAACTATGGATAATTTTCTTAAAGTGATTTTCGGAGACCTTGTTCTCAGCCTTGTCACCAAAAAGTACGGCAGTTCACTGACTGACCGTCAGCGTGAGGAAAAAGCTGATGAACTGATACGTATACTTCACGACACCAATTCCTACACTGTGGAAATGGCGCAGAAGCTTATTGACCAAAAAGGCTTCAACTCACACTACACTACCCAGATAAACGGACAGTCTGTCATCGGGCTTGTCAAGGAAGGTATGTTCCATAAGGCGAAAACACGCTATTTCATCACCAGAAACAAGGAAAGGCTCGACGCTGCCTACATGGAACAGATCTATGACGAGCTGCGCCGTCAGGCTCAGGGCGAAAATGTCTTTAATACCAATGAATATATCAAATAAATCGAAAGGGGCTAATTCAGATGAAGGCTCGTGGCAAAGTACATAAATACGGAGATAACGTGGATACCGACGTAATAATCCCTGCAAGGTATCTCAATACGGCGGATATGCAGGAGCTTGCAAAGCATTGTATGGAAGACATCGACATCGACTTTGCAAAGAATGTTCAGCAGGGCGACATTATGGTCGGAGAAGCAAACTTCGGCTGCGGCTCGTCAAGAGAGCATGCACCTGCCGCTATCAAGGCAAGCGGCATATCCTGCGTTATCGCAAAGACTTTTGCAAGGATATTTTACAGAAACGCTATCAATATCGGTCTGCCGATCATAGAGTGTGACGAAGCAGCCGAGAAGATAAGCGCAGGCGACGACGTTGAGATAGATTTTGAAACAGGCGTGATAACAAATCACACAAAGGGTGAGAGCTATCAGGGACAGTCATTCCCTGAATTCCTCATCAACATCATCAACTCCAACGGTCTGCTCAACTCGCTTAAATAAGCGCTTTTGCAGCTATAAAAATGCTATTGTCGGACGACTGTAGCATTTTTTGTGTAGTAAGGGCAACTAATTGGGGAGAACCCTTTTGAAAAAGGGTTGCTCCCCAAACCCCATTCCTAAAACTTTTAATGATTTTTGGCACTTGGGCATAAAGCCCAAGCGCCAAAAATAACTAAGAGCTTAGAATGAGAATTTAGGAATAATTCTTTCAGAAGAATACCCTAAACAGTTAACCAAACTACACAAATACTGCTAACACAAAAGATAAAAACAACATGCACATAACAAACCAAGCAATTCAAATATCTGTTTTTACTTCTGACCACAAATAGTGTAAACCAATCTACCGAAAGGGAGTTATCAAAAATGCAAAAAAACATAACTGTAATCAAAGGCGACGGCATCGGTCCTGAGATCGTTACTCAGGCTCAGAAGGTGCTTGACAAGGTCGCTGAAAAGTTCGGACATCAGTTCAGCTACACCGACATTCTCATGGGCGGCTGCTCGATAGATGCCTGCGGCGTTCCTCTCACAGACGAGGCTGTTGCTACTGCAAAGGCCGCAGATGCGGTGCTTCTCGGTGCTATCGGCGGAAACACCTCGACTTCGCCATGGTACAAGCTTGCGCCGAACCTTCGTCCTGAAGCTGGTCTTCTGAAGATCAGAAAAGAGCTTGGTTTATTTGCAAATCTGCGTCCCGCAGTGCTTTTCGACCAGCTCAGGAGCGCTTGCCCGCTCAACGATGAGATAATCGGCGACGGCTTTGATATGATGATAATGAGAGAGCTTACGGGCGGTCTTTATTTCGGCGCAAGGGAGACAAAGCTCGTTGACGGCGTTGAAACTGCCGTTGACACGCTGACTTACAACGAAAAAGAGATCGAGCGCATCGCAAAGCGTGGTTTTGATATTGCTATGAAGCGCCGCAAAAAAGTAACTTCCGTTGACAAGGCAAACGTGCTTGATTCTTCGAGGCTGTGGAGAAAGGTCGTAAACAGGGTCGCTGAGGACTATCCTGAGGTCGAGCTTGAACATATGCTTGTCGACAACTGCGCAATGCAGCTCGTTAAGAACCCTGCGCAGTTTGACGTTATTCTTACAGAAAACATGTTCGGCGACATTCTTTCAGACGAGGCTGCAATGGTGACAGGTTCTATCGGTATGCTCTCATCGGCTTCGCTCAACGACACAAAATTCGGTCTTTACGAGCCAAGCCACGGCTCTGCTCCCGACATCGCAGGTCAGGACAAGGCTAATCCGATAGCAACTATCCTCTCTGCTGCGATGATGCTGCGCTATTCTTTTGATATGGACAAGGAAGCAGATGCGGTCGAGAACGCTGTCAAGAAGGTGCTTGAGGACGGTTTCAGGACAGGCGACATTATGTCAGAGGGTCTTACGCAGGTCGGCTGCGAAAAAATGGGCGACCTGATCTGTGAGAGAATATAGGTATACTATTATAATATATATAGGACTGTGCAGCAGGGACAAAAACCTGCTGCATACTCTTTTTCAGAGCGTGGATAATTGTACAAAAAACCGTACAAATCACGCAGAACAGCGCCTTTTCCACTATGTAACCAAAGCTGATAGAAATAAAATCACTTGTTTCATATCATTATATAGGTGATCCTGGCGTGCATCAGATCATTCAGTTTTTGTGTAAGTTGCACAATATAAGATTTTGAATTTTTTCTGACCAAGAGGCGTAAACTGCCCTATTTATGCACTTCGACGTTTCTGTTCACAAAACAGAAATATTTTGAAAAGCTGTCTGTACATATTTTAAAATTCTCATATATTCTTGTACTCGTTTTGTAACTATTTATCCGAAAACGTTTAAGTCATTCTGTTGACGATGATTAACACCGATTTTTTCCACGCAGCCTCAAATTCTTATTACGTTAACGTTTTTATGTTCATATTGCACATTAAAACTACATATAATTGTACATCATATATATTTTTTCACAAAATCAGGCTCTGTAAGAGCGCTAAATGGGATATTTATCCACCACAAAAATTACAAAGCGGTAACAAATGTGATAATTGTGTGGTTAAGGTGCATAAAACGTGTGGCGAAAAATTGTGCAAAGTAACATATTTTATTACAAGCCGCCAAAAAATTAAGGGAAACACTTGAAATCGAAATCGGAATATTGTATATTCTATATTAGCGGAAACGCTGAAATGTTATGCATCTTGATAAAATCGGCGAAATCGATTTAAGTCAAGCGAAAGGCGGAAATATCATTGGTTTCATTAAAGGACATTTCCGTTCGCTGCGGTGTTTCGGTCGCTACGGTCAGCAAAGCGCTGAACGGACATAAAGATGTATCGGCAGCCACGAGAGAAAAGCTGCTCAAAGCCGCTAAGGAGATGGGATACTTCCCGAACTCACAGGCAAGAGCGCTGAAAACAAACAGAACTCACAATCTCGGAGTTATGTTTCTCGACGAAGCCGGAAGCGGTCTGACTCACGAGTTCTTTGCGAAACTGCTCAACAGTTTCAAAACAAAAGCTGAGTCGCTGGGATACGATATAACCTTTATAAGCAGGAACATGGGCAAGAATAAGATGTCCACCTACGAACACTGCAAATACAGAAATGTAGACGGCGTGATCATAGCCTGCACGGATTTTACTTCCCAGGACGTTTATGAAGTCGTCAACGGGGACATCCCGATAGTTACGATAGATCATATCTTCGATTGCAGGACAGCTGTTATGTCCAACAATGAAAGAGGTATGCAGAAGCTGGTCGAGTACGTTTCTTCTATGGGACATACGCAGATCGGATACATACAGGGTAACAAGTCTTCGGTTGCCGATAAAAGACTCGCAGGTTTCTGCAAAGCCTGCATCAAACACGGGATAAACGTCAATAACGACTGGATCGTTGCGGGCGACTATCATAATCCCGACAAAACGTACGAGCTTACCAAAAAGCTCCTCACAAAAGAAGACAGACCGACCTGCCTGTTCATGCCGGACGATTATTCGGCAATAGGCGGCTACAACGCCATAAAGGATCTTGGAATGTCAATCCCCGAGGATATTTCAGTGGTAGGATACGACGGGATAGCTTATTCACAGCTCATCTCTCCAAAGCTTACGACATATTCTCAGGATACTGCAAAGATCGGTGAAATCGCTGCATCACAGCTCGTCGAACTGATCGAAAATCCTCAGACAACTTTTACTGAGGTGATAACAGTTGACGGTTCGCTCCTTGAAGGCGATTCCGTTGCAAAAATTAATTAACGGCATTAATATTTTACAGCAATCCCGCTGTAAGACAATAATAATATAATGCGATATTTAAGGAGGAAATTATTATGGCAAAACTTAAGAGAGTACTTGCAGGCGCACTCAGCCTCTGCATGGTAGGATCAATGCTCACAGCTTGTGGCGACAGCTCTTCAGACAGCGATTCCAAGTCTTCTTCTTCTAAGAAGGATTCTTCTGCAGCAGCAGCAAGCAGCTCTGCTGACAGCAGCACTGCTGACAGCAGCAAGGCAGAGTCCAAGGAAGTTAAGAGCGCTGATGACGACAAGAAGATCGTTATCCACTGCTGGAACACAGAGTTCAAGGAGAGACTTGACAAGTACTATCCAAACAACGGTAAGTACGAGGTAGAGACCGAAGAGTACGAGAAGAAGGGCGACGACGGTTCTACAACTAAGCTTACACAGATCAAGAAGATCAACGGTAAGGAAGTAGTTTGGGTTCAGAACACAAACGAAGGCGGCGTATACCAGGATAAGCTCGACGAGGCTCTGAGAGCTAACGCTTCTGCTTCAGCTGACGAGAAAGTTGACATGTTCCTCATCGAGGCTGACTACGCTATGAAGTACATCAACGGCGGCGTTACAACTCCTGTTAAGGATCTTGGCATCGGCGATGATGATCTTAAGGAACAGTACAAGTATACTCAGGACGTTGCTACTGATACAGACGGCAACCTCAATGGTGTATCTTGGCAGGCAACACCAGGATGCTTCATGTACAACGCTGTTTACGCTAAGGAAGTTCTCGGAACAGACGAGCCAGACAAGGTTCAGGAGTTCGTTAAGGACTGGGATACATTCAAGGATACAGCTGCTAAGATGAAGGAGAAAGGCATTGCAATGCTCGCTGGTTTCGACGATGCATACCGTGTATTCTCCAACAACGCTTCAGCTCCTTGGGTAACTGATGATAAGGTTCAGATCGACCCACAGCTCAAGGCTTGGGCTGAGCAGACCAAGGAATTCACAGACAAGGGCTACAACAACAAGTCTTCTCTCTGGTCACCAGAGTGGGCAGCTTGCCAGAAGATCGATGGTAAGACATTCGGCTTCTTCTTCTCCACATGGGGTATTGCATTCACACTGAAGGGCAACACCGGTGATGCTGGTAACGGTAAGTGGAGAGCTTGCTACGGTCCACAGTCTTACTTCTGGGGCGGCACATGGATGTGCGCTACTAAGGACATCAACAGCCAGGCTGAAGTTGCTGATATCATGAGAACAATTACATGTAACAAGGATGTAATGAAGAAGATCACTGAGGGTGAGCAGGATTACACCAACAACAAGGCTGCTATCAAGGAAATCGTTGACGGCGGTTACAAGTTCGACTTCCTCGGCGGTCAGAACCACATCGCTCTTCTTGCTGAGAACGCTGAGAAGATCGACCTCACTGGCAAGCTGACAGCTTACGACCAGGATTGCAACGAGAAGTTCCAGGCAGCTATGAAGGACTGGTTCCTCGGCAACACCAAGTCTTATGATGATGCAGTTGCAGCATTCAAGACTGAGCTTACAAAGAAGAACGCTAACCTTAAGTTTGAATAATCTAAAGATATAGATAACTCAACTTAAACGAAAATAATAGGGGTGGGCAAAATCCCTCCCCTATTTATTTTCTTAAACTCTCTCGGAAAGGAATGTAATTGAACGCTTTTTCAATTACGAAGGGTAATCGTGTATGAAAAGAAAAAGTGTAAGCTATGCAAAATGGGGCTACATTTTCCTTGCTCCGTTTTTCATCGTTTATATTATATTCTCACTGTATCCTTTGATCCAGACTTTCTATAACAGTTTTCTTAGTTACGTAGTCGACCGTGGTTCTATTTTCCAGTCCACGAAGATCGAGTTCGGCGGTTTGTCAAACTATGCAAGTTGCTTCAGCAAAGATGAGACACTCTTCCAGAGTTTCTTGAACACCATTATAATGTGGATCCTTGGCTTTATCCCGCAGATTGCAGTTTCACTGCTTCTCGCTACATGGTTCACCGATCTTCGTCTGAAGATCAAAGCTCAGGGCTTCTTCAAGACAGTTATCTATCTGCCAAACGTTATAATGGCTTCTGCAGTTGCATTCATGTTCCAGGCTATGCTTGCACGAACAGGTGCCCTTTACGGACTGTTCCATGCGGCAAACGATACGACTATTCTGAATACTGTCTGGGGTACTCGAGGTACAGTTGCATTTATCAACTTTCTGTTGTGGTACGGTAATACGACCATCCTTCTGATGGCTGCTATCATGGGTATTGACCCGGGTCTTTACGAAGCTGCTCAGATCGACGGTGCAACACCGAGCCAGACATTCTGGAAGATCACTATGCCACTTATCAGACCGATCCTATCATTTGTTCTCGTAACGTCTATGATCGGTGGTCTGCAAATGTACGACGTTCCTGCGTTGTTGACGAAGGATACAGGAAATCCTATCGGTAAAGCGTATACGCTTATCATGGAGATCCAGCAACGTAAGGATTCCGACGTCGGTAAAGCCAGTGCGGTCTGCGTTCTGATATTCATCATTTCTGCGGTCCTTGGTTTGTTTACAATGTTCTTCCTTGATGACACCAGGGAAAAGAAAAAGAAAAGGAGGAAAGCATAATGACTGGTTCTACTGAAATCGTTGGTACAAAATCAGGAAAAACTTCCCTCTTGATAAGAAGAATCATCGCATATGTTGTTTTGATCGCACTTGTTATCATCTCACTGCTGCCTTTCTATCTGCTGTTGATCAACGCTACGCGTGAAAGACGTCAGGTAGGTATCCAGTGGTATCCGGGTCCTGAATTAAAGAGCAACTGGAGCAAACTGTTCTCTGGTAGTACAGCAGTTGCTTACGGTAACGTATTCAAGGCTCTGATGAACTCGCTGATCATTTCAGCAGGCGCTTCTGTTCTTTGCGTTTATTTCTCAGCTCTGACTGCTTATGCAACTCACGTATATCAGTTCAAGCTCAGAAAATTTGCTGATACATTTATCCTTCTGGTAATGATGGTTCCTACTCAGGCATCAGCTATCGGTTTCTATCGACTGATGATAAGCTGGAAACTGACAGACTCGTTTATTCCACTTATTATTCCTGCAATCGCTGCTCCATCTACATATTACTTCATGAAGCAGTACATGGCATCATCACTTCCTCTGGAAATTGTTGAAGCTGCCCGAATAGACGGCTGCGGAGAGTTCCGAACGTTCAATACGATCGTTGCTCCGATCCTCAAACCTGCTTTTGCAGTTCAGATGATCTTTACGTTCGTTGGTAACTGGAACAACTTCTTCATGCCAAGACTTATCATAAGCGATAAGGCTAAATACACAATCCCACTCGTACTTAGTGCTATGAACCATGCTGGTCCTCAGGAACAGGATCTCGGTATATTCTACCTCTACATGGTACTTGCTATTCTCCCTGTAGTTATTGTATATCTGTTACTGTCTAAGTACATCATTCGTGGTATTGCTCTTGGTAGCGTTAAGGGTTAATCCCCCTTCTACAAAAAAATACAGAGAGTCGAAGTATTATACTCCGGCTCTCTTTTTTTGTTATCTCTGCCCAAGATCATCAGCGTAACAATAAACCTTTGTCCGCTGACCCTTTGCATCTGCTGTAAACACTACCCTGTTGATATACATTCCGTCACAAGCTGTACCTGAACTGCTCACTACATCAAACAGCTGCTCATTTTTAAAAGAGGCATACTCAAAGAATTTGATATTGCGCAGACGGTTTGAATCTGCGACCTTATATACAAGTCCCTGTTGTATGTCGTGGAGCCATTGATAATCAAGCTCGTAATAGCGTGACCTTTTGATGCCTAATGCAGCGGAATTCGGATTGGTGTAGCTGTACTGGTATTCATCGCTTCCGATACGCATATGGACATCTGAAAGCATACTGAGCGTGTTCACTCCAAACCCTGCATCAAGAATCTTTTCACCTGTATAACTTCGGGTGACGCTGTGTGCTTTGGTGGACATTATCTTGTTGGTCCCGTAAATGTACGGCAGTCTGTTCTGCCTTTTGATATTATAGGCTACGACCGCATCCCACAGACTTGATGAGCTTTTAACGTAAATGTAGTTTTCGACCTGGGTGTTCTGCTCAACTGTTATCTTTGGGTGCGTAAGACAGCTGCTGACAAACCCTGCAAGGTCTACATCGCTGATTATTCCCGGCTGAGGCTCGTTCTGTGCGGTGAGCGAAGTGTAGCTGCGTGAAGAAAAGCTTATCCGCCTGACTCCCTGTTTAAAGGAGACCTCTACCCTGTCGGGTATACCACAGAAAACTGTATCGTTTCCGACCTTCATCTCTATGCAGCAGACCTTTGAAGCAGAGATCGCTGTATCACAGATAAATTCACCGCTGAGGCTGACATATGAGGCATAAAGCTCACGCCTCATAACTACTCTTATTCCTTTGGTAAATTCTCTTTGAACGCTGTCTGCATCGGTTATGATCATCTTTATATCAGCCATTTCCCACGCTCCTGAATCTAAATGTGAACCGCTTGAGCCTGCTGTCAGGCAAAGCGGTAAGCTCTGTCTCAACAAGCACGCAGTTCGTATATTCTGTCGTATCTACCGTCAGGGTGACTACTCTGCCGCTGACTGCCGAGAAGAAGCTGTCATAGTGGTGAATATCACTTTCGCTGATAACGCCCTGCGCTGTTATCTCGCACCACTTCGTTCCCGTCAGCTTTGAATAAAAGCCGCCTGAGATCATGGGTATCTGCACAAGCGAGTAATCGTACTTGATATTAAGTTTATCAAAAACGATGCCCTTGTCGCCGCATATCAGCGCATGGCTGGTGTATTTCTGATACATTACTGCTCCACCTCCGCTTTCTCGCTTGCTCTCAATGTAAATTCCAGCTTTCTTTCAAGCCTTCTGAGCGGCATCGTCTGCACTGCCTTTGAAAGCTCCATTTTGCAGATAAGCAGGTCGGGGTCATTGATGATCGCATAGAAAAGCTCATAGCAAGCGTCTGTAAGGGTTTCATAATCAGAAAAGCCTCCGCTTTTGCCGAAAAGGTGCAGGCAGATACGGTGATCCGTTTCTATGCAGTAGTTGTCGCTTTCATATACCTCAGCCTGACAGACAGCTGTTGAACCTTCAAAGCTTATCACGGCATACATGTTATCCTTGTGCTTGCGGCTGTCCGTTTCGGAGAACTCCTTGACGGGAACGAATCCTTCATTATCAAGAAGCACCCAGAGCTTAGAGAAAACCTGTTCCAAACTGCTCGTCATGCTATCCCCCCATTGTGCTGAAAACAAAATCACAGCCCAGCGTGAGAGGCTTTATTGCTTCAAGCGCAGAATCACGCAGGCATTTTGCAGACTCTATCCTGCTTTTATAGTTGGTGTCCTGTGAGGCGCTGCCGGTCAGTGTGCAGAATATCCTGCTCTTTGCATGCTCTGCGCAGATGTAGTCATAAAATGCGCAGGCAGCAGCCGCAAATTCGGCGCTCTGCACTCCCCTTTCGGAGATTTTCTTATCATCAAGTTTTACGCTTATATTTCTTACGCTGTTTTTGATGATACCCAGATTTGCGTTTACCTCGTCTGCATCGCAGCCGCTCAGCTGCCTGAAATGACCAACAGCATTATCCAAGCTTAGCTTTACCATTTGTATCTCTCCTTTTCCATTTTATCAAGGCTTTTGGGCGGACACTAAAAAGTGTCCGCTCATTTCGCCTTTACTGTCTTTTAATCAGGAGTTGCCTGACTGTGCAGCCTGAGTGCTGAGGACCTTGACCGCACCGCTGGTAAGGTTGGAGAAGCCAACCATTACAGAGCAGGAGATCTCTGTGCACTGAGTTGAAAGCAGCTGGTCGTAGTCAACTACAACGTCTGTTCCGAAAACAGCCTCAACAGCACAGCTCTTGTCGATGCCAACAGCGATGTCGCCCGAAAGCTCAGGACACTTAACGAGTGTTACTCCGTAAGGTGTCTTTACCATACCGCTTGTCATATAATCGCTAACGCAGTATTTCATCTGCTCAAGGCCGAGTATCTTAGCCATGGTGTCAGGCTTGCAGACCATAGTTGTCATATTGAAGCTGCTCATGCTGCTCCAGAAGGTCGCAAGATCAGCATAGGTGATGTCGCTTCCTGCGATAGAGGAAGGAGTGATGCCTGTTGTGATCTGCGACATGCAAAGACCGTTCACATCTCTTGCGATAGCTGCACCGAGGTTTCTAAGGATAACTCCGAAAGCCTCAAGGCGCTGCTTTCTGATGGACTCATAAGAGCAGGACAGCTTTCTTGCGAACTTTGTGAGTGCCTGTGAGTTTGCTGCGAGTCTCACGTTTGTTACAGGAAGAGTTCCAGCCTGTGCAACAACGTCGGTAGAACCTGTTCTTGTTACTGTAAGACCTCTGAAGTCAGCCGAATCAGTGTATGTAGTTGTAGCTGCGACTTCTGGGAGTATAGACGCTTCATTAAGTCCTGCCTTGATAGCACGTCTTATGTACTCAGGGAAAAGAACAGCTGACTGTGTGGACTGGAAGAACTTCTCGACCTTGTCGGAGTTTGCTCCCTTTACCTTGATGTCAAAACGCTTGAGCTGTCTTTCAAAGGCATCAAGCCCTTTAAGCTCGGTGTTCTCATAAGCGCTGTCAGGGTCAAGCTCGGCAAGCGCCTGTGTGAATGTCTTTCCTGTGATTGAATAAAGTCCCTTTTCAAGTTTTACATCTGTGTACATTATCATTTCTCCTTTTCGTTTCAAATAGTGTATTCTTCGTTTTCGTCAGCCTGCGGCAGCTGCGTGATAAAACTCTGCTCGGCAGCTTCCAGCCTCGGCGCATTGTCGCGCACCTGTTTTTCAAGGCTCTTTTT
>CAMZIK010000055.1 GCA_947307175.1 uncultured Clostridia bacterium | reverse complement strand
CTCTCAAAAAACGCTTTGCGTTTTTTACTTCAATCCAAAAGGGTTTCCCCCAGCTACTCGCCGACAAATTCTGATTTATCTTATCAACAACACAAAAGTTAAAAATAATATTATCCTATGCTCGCAGTGCTTATCTGCTGCACAAGCCTCTCGCTCACAGCGCCCACTCCGCCGAGCGCAGACAAACTGTCCGTTTTTCTGGACTTTAAATATTCTTGCTGCTCAGCGCTCAGAGTGCCGTCTGCAAGGAACAAAGGCACCTTGTTCTTTGCAGCGTAAACGCCGCCTGCAAGCGCATCAGGAAAGTTGCTTCCCTTTGCCGTGCATATGCTCTTTCCTGTGAGCATATCCTTGAATCTCTCGTTGACTGCAATGCAGGTCTTGTATCTGTTTGCCCCGAAGATGCGCTCCGTCTTTCCGCCGCCGAGAACCTTGTCCGCAAGTCCCATCATCTCTGCCGAGATAGCGCCTTCTCCGCCTATGACGTAAGCCTTGCTGACGCCAGATGCTGTCTTTGTAAGATACGAAGCCGTGCTTTCGTTGAGCGTTCCTTCCTTTGCTGCGTAAAGCACAGGCGCTCCCTTTATCGCCGCAGCCGTGCTTGCCGAAAGCGCATCAGCATAGCTGTCATAGTAAACAATGAAAACTTCGCTTGGTGCTTTTCCGCTTACGCTTTCAAGCTCCTGCGCTATTTTTTCAGCAGTCTCAAATCTTGTCGCTCCTGCGATGCGCTTTATCTGATTTCCTTTGAAACCGCTGCTTTGGAGCGCCTGCTCAACTTCCTTGCCGACTGCTCCTTCTCCGCCGAGAATTATTATCTGCTTTGCGCCCAGCCTCTTTATCTCCGAAAGAGTCTCATCAGGCAGACTTTCCTTTGCCGTCAGCAGTATCGGTGCGTTGTAAGCCGAAGCGAGCGGCACGCCTGCAAGCGCATCGGCGTAGTTCAGCCCGTAGGCTAATATGACCGTGTCAGCTTTTTTGAAAGTCTCCTTTGAGATTGCACACGCTGTATCGTATCTTGTCGCTCCCGCAAGTCTGCTGTAAGCAGGCGCAGCCTTGTATGTGAGTTTTTGGCTTTCCGCATATTTCTTCGCAGCTTTTCCCGTCTCCTCGCCGTATACCACGAAGCCTTTGATGCGGCTGCTTGCCGATGATGAAGTCTTGTACGTTCCGAAAGCGTTGCCGCCTATGCTTTTTACGCTCGATGGGATATAGATGCTTTTGAGTGCCGTGCAGTTTTCAAAAGCCATGCTCCCGACCGTCTCCACACCCTTTGCCAGCGTAACGGCTGAAAGCGCCTTGCAGCTGTAAAATGCAGCTGTGTCTATTTTTTTGACCTCTGAGCCTATCTCAATATCGGTAAGACCGCTGTAAGCAAACGCATAAGACCCTATTTCGCTTGTGTATACAGGAAGCTTCAGGTTTTTCAGCTCCGTGCAGCCGTAAAACGCCTCCGAGCCTATCTTCCTGACGGAAATGGGAATATCCGCAGATGAGTTTTTTGCGCACGGATAGCATAATATCTCGCTTTTGTCCTTGTTGTAAAGCGCACCGTCATAGCTGCTGAAATTCTTGTTGCCCGAGTTTACATATATATTTTTCAGCTTCCTGCAATTACGGAAAGCGGCCTTGCCAATGATGCTGACTTTGCTTGGGATTATCACCGAGGTCATAACGCTGTTGCCTTCAAAGCTTCCGCTGCTTATCTCATAAACGCTCGAAGGTATCATAACACCCGATTTAGCCGCAGGACACCTTATCAGCCTCGTTTTGTCCTTGTTGTAAAGCACTCCGTCCTTTGAACAGTAGCTCTTGTTATTTTCGCTTACATTTATAGCCGACAGCTTTGCGCAGCTGTCAAAAGCATAACCGCTTATGTCCTTTGCTGCGGCAGGAATATCTATGACCGTCAGTCCGCTGCAGCCCGAAAAAGCAGCATAGCCTATCCTTGTTATTTTTTCGGGAAGCTTTATCTCCTTGAGCTTTGAGCAGTTCATAAACAGTCCCTGCTCGATAGCCGTCAGATCCTTTGGCAGCGTGATCTTTGCAAGGCTCTTGCAGCCCGAAAAAACGAACCCATGCTCAGCCGTTCCGAGAGCTTTCACGCTGTCAGGCAGGTTAACACTTGAAAGCTTTCTGCATCCCGCAAAGCAGCTTCCTCCGATAGCAGTAACTGTGTTCGGAACGACCACGCTCTCCAAGGACGCATTGTCCGCAAACAGCGCATCGCCCAGCTTTGTAACAGTCTTTCCCTTTATCTTTGAAGGTATCGTCACAGCCTTGTCCTTGCCCTTGTATGCCGTTAAGCTCACAGTCTTGTCTGCAAGCAGACTGTATTCCCATTCTCCGCTTGTGAGCGAATCCGAGCTTGCCGCATATGACTCAATGAATGTCTCTTGCGGCAAAGCCGAAGCCGAGCCGAGCAAAAGTCCCGCTGCGACAAAAAACGATATGATCCTCTTGTTCAAAATCCATTCCTCCGTTCAGCGATCTATCTTTCCCATTATACAATAATCAGCCCTTTATTGTCAATACGCCGCCATTTCTCCGATCTTTCGCATAAAAAAGCTCCCCCGAAGGAGAGCCTTTTTGTTGTCTTATTTTCCGAGTATCTTGTTCATGGTCTCAAGGGAAATAAGCTGTTTTCCTCCGAAAGCCACTACTGATTTAGCCTTGATGCTCTTAGCGTAAGCAACAGCAGCGTCAGGCTTCTGGTTTATCGTCAGTATCAGCGGACAGTTGTAAGCCAGAGCGAGAGGACCGCCGCACAGACCGTCAGGGTAGTTCATACCGTAAGCAACAGCCACCGTGGCAGGAGCTTTATTCTTGAAGAATTTCTCAGCGACCTTAACTGATGTCTCGTATCTGTTTGAACCGTAAACACGGGAAACGCCTGCGAAATATCCCTTAGCCTGCTTGAAGATGTCTGCGCTCACAGCACCTGTTCCGCCGATGATATATGCATATGACAGCGGAGCAGCGCCCTTATCGACCGTTACATCTTTCAGCGAGTTGAGGTAAGCCTTCTGGTTCGGAGTAAGGCTCTTGCCCTTGCCTGCAACCAGCAGTATCGGCAGACCGACAGCCGAAGCAGAAAGCGCATCAGCGTAATCCATACCCGAAGCTATCAGTATCTTTTCGTTTGTAACGCCTGCCTCTTTGAGTACCTCGATGTTAGTGTCATATCTGTTGTTGCCTGCAAGTCTCTTTGCCTTGAAGCCGAGCTTTTTAAGATCGCTTATCATAGAGCTTGGAACAACGCTGGTTCCGCCTACGATGTAAACGTTAGCGCCCTTAACGGAATTCTTTGAGATATAATCAACAGTTTCGTTTATAACAGCTGTTGCCTTGTTAGCAACAAGAAGTATAGGAGCGTTCTTTACCTTTGCAAGATATGAAGCTGAAAGTGCGTCTGCAAAATCAGCGCCCGAAGCAACGATGATGTTTTCAAAGTCCTTGCCGTTGTTAGCATTTTTGAGCTGGTCAGCGATAGCAAGGGAAGTCTTGAATCTGTTGTCGCCGTAAACACGCTCTTTTTCAAGTGTAGTCGAGCCTTCTTTCTCCTGCATGCCGCCTTCTTCCTCGCCCTTGCAGTTCACGCAGTATCTTACTCTCAGGCTTGGCTTTCCAGCCGAAGCAGTCCTTACAACAGTCCATTCCTTGTCGAACTTGTGACCCTTGGCCTTTATCTCACGAGTCTCTGTGCCGCCTTCTTCCTTGCCGCCGCAGACCGTGCAGACTCTTTCCTCGCTGCCAGCCTGAGTGCAGGTAGCCTCCTTGGTAACAGTCCACTTGTCCTCGAACTTGTGAACTGCCTTGACGATAGTATCAGCTTCGGTAATCTCGTTGGTTGCCTTTTCGTCGGAATAGAACTTTCCGTCGTATTTCCAGTATTCGATGTTTCCGTCCTCTGTGCAGGTCGCAGCCTTAGCCTCAACGTGCTCCAGACCGAGCAGCTCATATTCGTGCTTGTTGTCGATAGCATATTTTTCAGCTGCCGAGCCTTTGTAGCAGAGTATCTTGCATTTCTTGTCGGATATAGATCTGCCTAATGCTTCTTTGCCAATGCTTGTAACGCTGCTTGGGATAGTTATGATTTCAAGGCTTGTGCAGTATGCAAAAGCGAGAAACTCAATATTTGTAACACTGTTGGGGATAGTGACCTCTTTAAGAGCCGTGCAGTCCATGAAAGCGCCGTTGCCTATCGTCTTAACGCCGTTTTCAATAGTTACGCTTGCAAGCTTTGTGCATTCTGTGAACACCTGAGTGTCAAACTTCTCAACGCTTGCAGGGATAGTGATGCTTTCAAGGCTTGTGCATTTACTGAATGCAGAATCACCAAGCTCTTTCAGACCGTTTGAAAGAGTAACGCTCTTCAGCGAACTGCAGAAAACAAAAGCACATTTACCAATGCTTGCAACACTGCCTGGGATAGTTATGCTTGTAAGCTTTCCGCAATGTCCGAATGCACTCTCGCCAATGC
This sequence comes from uncultured Clostridia bacterium, assembly GCA_947307175.1. GTDB lineage: Bacteria > Bacillota > Clostridia > Oscillospirales > Ruminococcaceae > Hominimerdicola. The sequence continues at coordinate 13,811 of CAMZIK010000055.1, read as the reverse complement.
TCGTAACACTGTTTGGGATAGTAACGCTTGTAAGACTTGTGCAAGTATCAAACGCCATTTTACCGATATTTGTAACTCCCTGTGGAATAGTTATGCTCACAGCAGTGCAGCTTTGAAACGCATTTTCACCGATACTTGTAACTTTCTTTCCGTCGATAGTTTCAGGTATAAAAACGTCCTTATCTAAGCCGTTATATTTGATTATTTCTATCGTTCCGTCGTCAAGCAGCTTGTATTCATAATCTTCTTTGATTATCTCATAATCAAACTCATTGTCCTTTGCATACTTTTCGCCTGCCGAGTCCTTGTAACAATATATCTTAAAGTCCTCGATCTTAGGGTTTTCATTCCATATGTAACCGAATGCACCTTCACCAATGCTTGTAACGCTCTTGGGAATAGTTACGCTTGTAGCATTGCAATTACAAAATGCACTATTGCCAATGCTTGTAACGCCTTCCTCTATGGTTATGCTTGAAAGGTTACTGCAGGCATTAAACGCAAATTCGCCAACGTTTATAACACTGCCGGGAATAGTTATGCTTTTAAGGTTGCGGCACAATTCAAAAGCAACTCTGCCAATGCTTGTAACGCTATTTGGGATAGTTATGCTTTCAAGGTTCTCACATTCGTAAAATGCTGCGCCATCAATACGAGTAACACCATCTTTGATAGTTACTTTCTTCAGTTTACTACACCCCTGAAATGCATCTTCACCGATGCTCGAAACGCTTCCGGGGATAGTAACGCTTGTAATGCTTATGTTAGAAAATGCCCAACTGCCAATGCTCGTAACGCTGTCAGGGATAGTTATGCTTTTAATACCTGAACAGCCATTAAACGCCCACTCTCCGATGCTTTCAACGCTGTCAGGGATAGTTATGCTTGTAATGTTTTCGTTATATCCAAACGCCTGGTCACCGATAGTTTTAACATCGCTTGGGATAGTCACTTTCCCTTTGCAGTTTTTACCGTCGATAACAATTCCGTTCACAATTACCAGTGGGGCTTTTTCCCGCTGCTTTTCAAGCCATTTTGTCTCTGAAAATGCGCTACCGCCAATGCTTGTAACACTATTTGGGATAGTTATGTTTTCGAGGTTTGTGCAGTTAAAAAACGCACCACTGCCAATGCTTGTAACGCTTTTGGGGATAGTTACGCTTGTAATATTTTCATTATCCATAAACGCCCCGTTGCCGATAGTTTTAACACTGCTTGAGATAGTCACTTTTCCTTTGCATTTATTTGCATCAATAAGTATACCGTTTACAACTACCTGTGGGTCTTTTTCCTGCTGGTTTTTAAGCCATTTTGTTCCCGTAAAAGCACCGCCGCCGATGCTCGTAACGCTGCTTGGGATAGTTATGTTTTCAAGGTTTGTGCATTCAATAAACGCCGCATCACCAATGCTTGTAACGCTACTGGGGATAGTTATGCTTTTAAGTTTTGTGCAGTCATAATCCATACCGCCAAAACCACCTATTTCTGTAACTATCTTATCGTCAAGCTTTGACGGTATCGTGAGTTTTGTTGCCGTGCCTTTGTATCCTGTTATTGATGCCGTGCCGTCTTCAAGCAGCTGATATTCATAATCGCCCGAAACAAAATGTGCAGGTCCTCCGTTTGCACTTGCACTTAGACTTATGCTTGTGCTTGTTTCAAATACACCATCTGGCAGTGAAGCAGCCGAGCCGAACATCAGACAAAGCGCCAGCGCCATTGATAATATCCGCTTCTTTTTCATAAGCTTTTTCCTCCGAATCTTCTGTTATTTCTCCCCGTGGGAGCGTGGGTCAGACATACCATATATTATTATAAGATATATGCAAAACCCCGTCAATGCTTTTGGCAGGCATTATTCACCATTTTGTTTCATTGAACAAAAATTCCGTTCATAATTTGTGCAAAAATACAGCTATTAGAGGTAAGAAATAAGAGGTAAGATGTAAGACTCGCTCTTACCTCTTACCTCTGAACTTATTTGTAAGCTTTCAGCGCTTTTGCGAACTGGTCGGGACAGGAAGTGCCCTTGCCATTGCAGTCGATGCCTTCGAGCCTTTCAATCACCTCATCGACCTTCATACCCTCAACGAGCTTGGCGATGCCCTGAAGATTTCCGTGGCAGCCGCCCGTAAACTTCACATCTCTGACAACATCGCCATCGAGGCTGAACTGTATCTGCCTTGAACAAACTCCTCTTGGAACGAAATTTACAGTCTTCATCTGTTCCTCCTTAAAGTCTCGCAACGCCCGAATCCCTTGCCGCCTGAGCAACAGCCTCAGCCACAGCCACAGGGATCTTTCTGTCAAATGCGTTAGGGAGAATGAAATCAGGGTTCAGCTCCTCATCGCTCACGCATGCAGCGATAGCCTTTGCCGCAGCCATCTTCATCTCCTCGTTGATGTCCGTTGCCCTAACCGCAAGCGCACCCTTGAAGATGCCAGGGAAAGCAACAACGTTGTTTATCTGGTTAGGGAAGTCTGAACGTCCCGTTCCTACGATGTAAGCTCCCGCTGCCTTAGCCTTGTCCGGCATGATCTCAGGAACAGGGTTTGACATAGCGAAAATCATCGGGTCTTTCGCCATTGACCTTACCATTTCCTCAGTAACAAGATTAGGCTTTGAAACGCCCACAAAAGCGTCTGCGCCCTTCATAGCAACCGCAAGATCACCCGTAAGATGCTCTCTGTTGGTTATCTTAGCCATCTCAGCCTGCGCCTCGTTGAGCTTCGGATCTCCCTCGCAGATGATACCCTTGCTGTTGAGCATGATAATATCCTTTGCTCCGAAATTGAGCAGCAGCTTAGCGATCGCACAGCCTGCTGCGCCTGCACCGCTCATAACGATCTTCAGATCGCTCATCTTTCTTCCCGTCAGCTTGCAGGCATTCATCATAGCCGCCGAAACAACGATAGCCGTTCCGTGCTGGTCGTCGTGGAATACTGGTATATCAAGTCTCTCTTTCAGCTTAGCCTCTATCTCGAAGCATCTCGGTGCAGAAATATCCTCAAGGTTGATGCCACCGAAGCTGTCGCCGATAAGAGCGATAGTGTTGACGATCTCATCAACATCGTTTGACTTTACGCAAAGAGGAAAAGCGTCAACGTCCGCAAACTCCTTGAACAGTGCGCATTTTCCTTCCATAACAGGCATGCCTGCAAGAGGACCTATGTTTCCAAGACCAAGCACAGCGCTTCCGTCAGTGATAACAGCAACAAGGTTAGCTCTCCTTGTCAGCTCGTAAGAAAGATCAGGATCTTTCTCTATCTCAAGGCATGGTCTGGCAACGCCAGGGGTGTAAGCCAGAGTCAGATCCTCAGCGTTGTTTATCCTTGTGCGTGAGCAGACCTCGATCTTGCCTGCCCATTTCTTGTGCATCTCCAGTGATTTTTCCATTACGTCCATTTTACTTACCTCTTACTTTCTCATTTAATGTTGTTATACGCTAAATAAGAGGATCACTGCATTTAAGCAATGCTCCTCTTTGTTTCGTTACTGCTCGGCTTTTACAGCATTCTGCTTAGCTTTCTGTGCATTTGCATGAATGAGCTTGAATATCTTGTCAAGGTTTTCCTGATCGGTGACAAACTTTCCTATGTGTGTCATCGTGCTGTTGTAAAGTCCGTGGAAATCCGAGCCGCCCGTCACGATAAGATCGTGCTTTTTGGCAAGCTCTTCAAGCTCCTTCTGCTTCTGCGGTGTCGCAGAGAAATGATAAGCCTCGATGCCGTCGATCTTGCCTGCCTCGATAAGCTCCTTGAGAAGCTCAACGTTGTTGAACATCACAGGGTGAGCCATAACAGCAATGCCCTTTGATGAGTGGATAAGGTCAAGCACGAAATTGACATCAGGGTATTCTCTTGTCACAAGACACTCGCCGTGAGGCGCAGCAAACAGCTTGTCGTTTACAGAGCCGTAAAGCTCGGTAGCGTAGCCGTAGTTGACCAGCGCTCTCATGATGTGAGACTTGTAAATGCTCTTTGAGCCTTTGGTGTATTTCTGAACAGCGTCCGTCGGGATAGGGTATCTGTCCAGGACCTTCTTTATCATGTCCTTTGCACACTCCGTCCTTATCTGGCAGGACTTCATGCAAAGACCTTCCAGTCTGTCGGGCTTCTGCGGAGCGTAGCAGAGTATATGTACCTTGCTGTTTCTTTTTTTATCCCAGGCAGAAAGTTCTACGGCAGGAATGACCTGCACCCCGTATCTCTCGCCGAGTATTTTCGCTCTGCTTGAAGATGAAAGCGTGTCGTGATCTGTTATCGCAAGAAAGTCAAGCCCCATTCTCTTGGCTTGAACGATAGTTTCCTCTATACCAAGGCTTCCGTCTGAAAGCGTAGTATGGCAGTGAAGATCGCCTGTCATAGTTTCTCCTCCGTACTTTGTAAAAATAAGTCGAAAAAATTCAACTAATCAATTATAACATATTTTTCGGGTAATATCAAGCACTTTTTCCGCAAATAATACACAAAAATACGCCCCGATTTTTGTTACTGCTGACCCTATCGCTCCTTGGCAAAAAGCTTATCCCTGAACCATACATTTTTTACCTCAAAGTTCCTGCCGTTAAGATAAGAGAGTATCCCCGCATCTGTCCTGAACTCAAAGCTGAGCTTGTAAGCGCACAAAGCCTGTGTCTTGACATTATATTCCCGGTTCACACGGTTTATTCCGTATTTCCCGTCGCCAAGCAGCGGATAGCCGATGTGTGCAAGATGCGCCCTGATCTGATGTGTCCGCCCCGTGATGAGCTTGACCTCCAAAAGAGCGAGCGCCCCATCAGAACTTGTTTTCAAAACCCTGTACTGCGTTACCATCGTCTTGCTTTCAGGCGTCTTTCGATCGGTTATCTTTACAACCTTTGTCTTCTCGTTCCTCTCGTGATACGCCGTCAGCGTGTCCTCATTTTTCGGCGGAACGCCCACTGTAACGCACAGGTATCGCTTATCTATCTCTCTGTCCTTGACCTTCTGGTTGAGTATCCTCAGGCTCTCGGCGTTCTTTGCACATATAACTATCCCGCTGGTGTTTCGGTCTATGCGGTTGCAAAGCGCAGGCACGAATGAGTGCTCAGCCTTGGGGTCATATTCCCCCTTGTCGTAAAGATAGTGCAGTATGCGGTTTATCAGCGTGTCGCTCACACCGCTTTCGTCCTCGTGAACGACAAGTCCGCACTTCTTGTCGCAAAGCAGGATGTTCTCGTCCTCATAGACGATGTCAAGCGTGCCGGGCGCTTTGAGAAAATCAGGCTTTGAAGAGTCCTGCCCGAAAAACTCATCGTTTATGTAAAGCTGTAAAACATCGCCCTCTTTGAGCCTGTCCGAGATGCCGCAGCGCTTCCCGTTGAGCTTTATGCGCTTTAAGCGTATGTATTTGTAAAGCAGGCTCTGCGGCAGGTCTTTGACTGCCTTTGTCAGAAACTTGTCAAGCCGCTGTCCGCTGTCGTTTTTGTTTATCACGAATTCACGCATAAGTGCCTTTCCTTTCAAAAGTAGTCATCACACTGATTATACACCATATCCGCCGATATTTCAAGAGCTGTAAGCGTATAAAGAACGTGCGGATAAAAAGTTTGCAAAAAAATGCTTTACATTAAAAATTCAAAGGAGTATAATGTAAAGCAGAGATCATAACGGAAAAGAACAGGAGATACTATGGATCATTTTGAACTTGTCAGCGACTATAAGCTCGCAGGCGACCAGCCCGAAGCAGTAGACGCACTTGTAAAAGGACTCGACAGCGGCATGAAAGAGCAGACGCTCATGGGCGTAACAGGCTCAGGAAAGACCTTCACCATGGCAAACGTCATCGCAAGGGTCAATAAGCCAACGCTCGTCTTTGCGCACAATAAGATACTTGCCGCACAGCTCTGCTCGGAGTTCAAGGAGTTTTTTCCAAATAACTCCGTGGAGTATTTTGTCTCGTATTATGACTATTACCAGCCAGAAGCGTATGTTCCCAGCAAGGACGTTTATATCGAAAAGGATTCCGATATAAACGAGGACATCGACCGCCTGCGCCACTCCGCAACGGCAGCCGTAGCCGAAAGGCGTGATGTCATAATCGTTGCCAGCGTTTCGTGCATCTATTCAATGGGCGACCCGTCCGAGTATAAATCAATGATGGTCTCTGTCCGCAAAGGACAGGAGATCTCCCGTGAGCAGCTCATCGCTCAGCTTGTCGGGATACAGTATGAAAGAAACGACATCAATTTCACCAGAACCAAGTTCAGAGTCAGAGGCGACACCGTCGAGATCATGCCAGCCAACGCCACCGATAAAGCAGTAAGGGTCGAGTTCTTCGGTGACGAGATAGACCGCATCAGCGAGATAAACGTAGTGACAGGCGAGCTGATAGGCTCTTATCTTCACTATATCATTTTTCCTGCCAGCCACTATATCGTCGGCAGGGATAAGATGCGTGAAGCGATAGAGGAGATAAAGGGCGAACTTGACGAAAGAGTGAAGTATTTCAAGGATAACGAAATGTTCATCGAAGCCGAGCGTATCGCCCAGCGAACAAATTACGACATCGAGATGCTTGAGGAGATAGGTTTCTGCAGCGGCATCGAAAACTATTCAAGAGTCCTTGAAAGACGACCCGCAGGCACAGCCCCGTTCACCCTGCTTGATTATCTCCCCGAAGATTTTCTCATAATAATAGACGAGTCTCACGTTTCTCTTCCGCAGATAAGAGCTATGTATGCAGGCGACAGACAGCGCAAGCAGACACTCGTTGACTATGGCTTCAGGCTGCCGTCCGCACTGGACAACAGACCGCTGAAATTCGATGAATTCTATCAGCGCATCGGACAGGCTATTTTTGTCTCCGCAACGCCGGGACCCTTTGAAAAGGAAAAATCGGGACAGATCGTCGAGCAGATAATCAGACCGACAGGCCTGCTTGACCCCGAGGTGATAGTAAAGCCAACAGAAGGTCAGATCGAAGACCTTATGAGCGAGATAAACAAGCGCATAGAGAAAAACGAAAGAGTTCTCGTCACCACCCTCACAAAGAAAATGGCGGAGGACCTCACTACCTATCTCAAAGGCTTTGATATAAAAGTCAGGTATATGCACAGCGAGATAGATACTATCGAGCGTATGGAGATTATCAGGGATCTCAGGCTTGGAGAGTTTGATGTCCTTGTCGGCATAAACCTGCTCAGAGAAGGTCTTGACCTGCCCGAAGTTTCCCTCGTGGCAATACTTGATGCCGATAAGGAAGGCTTCCTGCGCTCCGAGCAGTCGCTCATACAGACCATCGGCAGAGCCGCACGTAACGCACAGGGACAGGTCATCATGTATGCCGATACCGTCACACGTTCAATGGAAGCCGCAATAAGCGAAACGCAGAGAAGACGTGAGCTTCAGCAGGCGTTCAACGAAAAGCACGGCATAGTGCCTAAAACCATCGTCAAGGATATCCGTGACGTAATTGAAATATCGACCAAGGAAGATGTCGAGTATAAGACCCAGCAGAAGCTTAAAATGTCAAAGCAGGAGCGCCTTGCTCTCATCGACAAGCTGACCAAGCAGATGAAGGAAGCCGCAAAGCTGCTCGATTTCGAGCATGCAGCATTCCTGCGTGATAAGATAAAGGAACTTCGAGGGGAAGACTAACAAAGCATTAGGAAGGTAATTATGGCAAGAAATGAGATCGTTATAAAAGGCGCAAGAGAGCATAACCTCAAAAATATAGACCTGACTATCCCAAGGGATAAGCTCGTCGTTATGACAGGTCTTTCGGGTTCGGGAAAGTCTTCGCTCGCATTCGATACGATATACGCCGACGGACAGAGAAGATATGTCGAGTCGCTTTCGTCCTATGCAAGAATGTTTCTCGGACAAATGGACAAGCCCGATGTGGATACGATAGAAGGGCTTTCACCCGCTATCTCCATAGACCAGAAAACCACCTCAAAGAATCCACGTTCTACTGTTGGAACAGTCACCGAGATCTATGACTACCTGCGTCTTTTGTATGCACGCATAGGCGTGCCTCACTGTCCCGTCTGCGGCAGGGAGATAAAGCACCAGACGATAGACCAGATCGTCGATAAGGTAATGTCACTGGAGCAGGGTACTAAAATTCAGGTGCTGGCACCGATAGTCAGAGGCAGGAAAGGCGAGCATGCCAAAGAGCTTGAAAGGTGTATGAAGTCAGGCTTTGTAAGAGCAAGGGTAGACGGCATCACCTATGACTTGTCCGAGGAGATAAAGATAGACAAGAACAAAAAGCATAACATCGAAATAATCGTAGACAGACTCGTGATAAAGGATTCTATCAGATCACGTCTTACCGACAGCATCGAAACGGTAAGCTCAATGACAGGCGGAACAGTCATCATCGACGTGATAGACGGCACCGAGGAGATGTTCTCCCAGAACTATGCCTGCCCCGAACACGGCGTTTCAATGGAAGACCTCACACCGAGAATGTTCTCTTTCAATAATCCGTTCGGTGCCTGCCCCAAGTGTACAGGTCTGGGCGTTTTCAAAAAGATAAATCCCGACCTTATCATACCCAATAAAGAACTCTCCATAAGACAGGGCGCTATCAAAGCGTCGGGCTGGAATACCCTTGACGATAAGTCCATAACAATGATGTACTATGAGGCTATCTCAAATCAGTACGGTATCTCGCTCGATACGCCCGTAAAGGATCTGGAGCAGGACGCAGTTGACATCTTCCTCTACGGAACTCAGGGTCAGAAGCTGAAGCTCACAAGAGGCGGAAACTATTTCTATAAGGCTGAATATGAGGGCGCATTTGAGGGCATCATTCCTAACCTTGAAAGAAGATATAAGGAATCTGCCAGTGAGTATTCAAGGGCTGATATAGAAACAGTCATGACCGATGAACCCTGTCCCGAGTGTCACGGTCAGAGGCTCAAAAAAGAGAGCCTTTCTGTCACCGTCGGCGGTCTGAATATATATGAACTTACAAGTATGTCAGTCAGCAAAGCGCTTGACTTTTTTGAGAATTTACAGCTCACCAAAAAAGAAACTCTCATCGGCGAGCGCATCATCAAGGAAATAAAGGACAGACTGCGTTTTCTCTCCTCAGTCGGACTCGATTACCTCACCCTTTCCCGTTCTAGCGGAACGCTTTCAGGCGGCGAGAGCCAGCGCATAAGGCTCGCTACCCAGATAGGCTCATCTCTCGTCGGCGTGCTGTATATCCTCGACGAACCATCGATAGGACTTCACCAGCGTGACAACGATAAGCTCATCGGCACGCTCAAAAGGCTGCGTGACCTCGGCAACAGCGTCATCGTCGTAGAGCATGACGAGGATACTATGCGTGCAGCCGATTTCATCGTCGATGTCGGCGTCGGAGCAGGCGTCCACGGCGGAGAGATAGTCGCAGCAGGTACAGTGCAGGACATCATGAACTGTGAAAAATCCATAACAGGTCAGTATCTCAGCGGAAAGAAAAAGATACCCGTTCCCGAAAACAGAAGAAAAGGAAACGGCAGATTTCTTGAAGTCATCGGCGCAGCCGAGAATAACCTCAAAGGCATCGATGTAAAGATACCGCTTGGTACGTTCACCTGCGTAACGGGCGTGTCGGGCAGCGGAAAATCCTCGCTTGTAAATGCGATAATTCAAAAAGAGCTTTCCGCAAAGCTCAACCGAGCAAAGACCTACCCCGGCAAGTTTGAAAAGATGCTCGGCATCGAGAACCTCGATAAAGCCATCGTCATCGACCAGTCACCGATAGGCAGAACGCCAAGGTCTAACCCTGCGACTTACACAGGCGTGTTCAACGATATAAGAGAGCTTTATGCAAACACCAACGATGCCAAGATGAAAGGCTATACCGCAGGCAGATTTTCCTTCAATACCAAGGGCGGACGCTGCGAAGCCTGCGAGGGCGACGGCATAATCAAGATAGAGATGCACTTCCTGCCCGATGTCTACGTTCCCTGCGAGGTCTGCAATGGCATGAGATATAACCGTGAGACCCTCGAAGTTCGCTATAAGGGCAAGAATATCTACGACGTGCTTGAAATGACGATAGAGGAGGGCGTAGCCTTCTTTGAGAATATCCCAAAGATAAAGCGCAAACTGCAAACCCTGTTCGAGGTCGGACTTGGCTATGTCAAGATAGGACAGCCTGCCACTACGCTTTCGGGCGGCGAAGCCCAGCGTGTCAAGCTCGCCACCGAGCTTTCAAAGCGCTCGACAGGCAAGACCATCTATATCCTTGATGAACCCACCACAGGTCTGCATACCGCCGATGTCAGCAGACTGCTCGAAGTGCTTGAAAAGCTCGTAGATGCAGGTAATACCGTGCTTGTCATCGAGCATAACCTCGATGTCGTCAAGACGGCGGACTATATAATTGACCTCGGACCCGAGGGTGGCGACGAAGGCGGAAACGTCGTCTGCACAGGCACTCCCGAACAGGTCGCAAAGTGTAAACAGTCCTACACAGGACAATACCTTGCACCGATACTCAGATAAAACCATTTTTGGAGGACTTGATATGACAGAAGTTGAGAAAATGATCTGTGCAAAGCAATATATCGACAATCTTGCAAGAGGAATTGACCCCACCACAAATGAAACGGTCAAGGAAGATGATGTTATAAACAATGTGCATGTAACCAGATGCTTGTATTATGTTTCAGATGTCCTCAAAATAATTATTGACAATGGTGGAGCTGTTGTCCCTGTTAAAAGCAGATCAAATGATAAACTGGCATTTTTGCTTAGCAAAGAACAAATTGAGTCGCTTGTTCCTGAAAACCGAGAATTATCGGCATCAAAGATTGCATCTGCAATTAATTCGCTGATTGATAAGGATAATATGCACGTATTAACTGTAACATCAATAACCAAGTGGTTATTGCAGGCAGGCTTATTATATGAATCGATTGATGAATTAAATGGGAAAAAGAGAAAAGTGCCAACTGAAATGGGTATAAGAATTGGATTGAAAGAAACTACTTTTTTTGATGGTATTGCAGACAGAAGATATGTGGTATATAACTCACAAGCGCAACAGTTTATTTTTGATAATATTGAGCCAATAACGGAGATGTGTAATAGGGAATATGCTGAAAAGGCAGCATTAAAACAATTAAAACATAATAATAAAGGCGAGCCATGGACTGAAGAAGATGATGCACTCCTAAAACAGATGTACCATAATGGATCGTCATTTAAAGAATTATCTGATTATTTTGGACGTACAACAGGAGCGATCAAATCACGACTAAAAAAGTTCGATTTGTTGGATTAAAGTTATTACACAGTTTTTTATACCACCTGTGATGCTTTTTGCTTTGCAGGTGGTGATTTTTATGACAAAAATGCTCAAAGCATTAAAAATGTGTTTGTGAAAATGTAATAATTGACATTTAAAATTGTTTTCTCTATACTAAAGATAGTCGATCGGCATTAGCTTACAAGGAGGAAACAATATGACAAAACAACAGCTTCACGAATACGTTGAAAACAGCAGAGGCAACGAGAAAAACATCTGCCAGATATACGCCCTCAGAAACGGTGAGCCTGCCTATGAAGACTGCTGGCACGGCTTTGAAACAGAAGATGCCGTGAACACAAATTCAGTAACAAAAGGCGTAATGGCGCTGCTTTTCGGTATAGCAAAGGATAAGGGCTATATCACAGACGCAAAGCAGAAGATCCTTGATTTCTTTCCCGATTATACCGTCAAGCGCGGAGAAAAAACTATCTATGACGTCAAGCTTGAACATCTGCTCACCATGACCGCACCCTATAAGTTCAGATCTGAGCCGTGGACAAAGGTTTGCACAAGCGACGACTGGACAAAAGCAACGCTTGACCTGCTCGGCGGCATAAAAGGCATAACAGGCGAGTTCAGGTATACGAGCCTCGGCTTGCAGATACTCACTGGCGTTATCGAAAACGCCTCTGGAACAAGCCTTATAGATTTTGCAAACGAGTTTCTTTTTGAACCGCTTGGCATACCGAAAACTGTGTCCCACGGCGACAGCAGCAAAGAAGACCAGTTTGATTTCCTGATGAATAAAGACCCACGAAAGCATGAGTGGTACTGCGAACCGCAGGGCTCACCCACAGCAGGCTGGGGACTGACGCTGTCTGCAAAGGATATGGCAAAGCTCGGTCAGCTCGTCCTGTGCGAAGGCGAATATGACGGCAAAAGGGTAGTGTCACAGCAGTGGATAAATGACATGACCTCACCCCATATAGAGCTTGGCGAAAGGTTCGGGTATATGACCTACGGCTACCTCTGGTACAGACCCCATAAGGACAGGGAAGTGTTCGCAGCCATAGGCGACGGCGGAAATGTCATCTATGCCGATAAGGAAAAAGGGATCGCAGTCGGCGTGACGGGAACGTTCAAACCACGCATCTTCGACCGTGTCGAGTTCATTGAAAAGTATGTAGTGCCTTTGCTTTAAGAAAGAGGGAAGTTTACAATGGGATTTCAGTTCTTTGCCTTTGTTGTAACGCCAAGCGAATTGCAGACAGCCCTTGGACCGTTCACGCTGTTCATTGATAACGCCCACGTTCCGCTTGGCTATACCTGTACACCCAATGATGCGTTTGTCAGCAGCTATTCTCAGCTGTTCGAAAAGCTCTGCCTGGGGCAGAAAATTGACTGTAAAGCCGACAGCAAGCTGCTTGATTACTATGCGCTCACGACCGATATTACTTCCGTAGAATATGGCGGTAAGCATACCTATAACGGCAAGGAGTATGTCCTCTGCAAAGGCTCACGCCGAGGCAAAGCCCCGTCGCTGCTGCCCTTCACTTTCAGCGTGTATATGCAGAACGGAAAACCAAGCGTTTCCACAAGAGCCTCGTGGATGACAGCTTACAGCGATATCATGGGCTTTCAGCTGTGCTTCCCCAAGCTGTCAAGGAGCGAAAGCGAGGGATATGGTATACACAGTGAAAAAGACTGGGAGTCATATAACGACTTCACTTCTTTCAAAGAGCGCATCAACAGCTGTACAAAGCCGTTCAGATTTGCCCTTAACGGCGTGGAAAAGAAAACACCCATAAGAGTAAGCGCCGAAGCAAAAAAGCATCTTCCCGATTTTTACTGCATAAAGAAAAATAACCTGATAGTCCTGTAAAACAGGCATTTTCACCACTCCTGAAGCATATCATTCAGGGGTGGTATTTTTGTTTGTCTTTGAGTTTTCACAGGTCAGAGTAAGGTTCTGTTTTTCGTTCTTTGCGGTCTTGTCGCTGACCTGCCTGCTCGGCGGTGAGTCGGGAAAAGTGCTGATAATGCTTGCCTGCTGCGCCCTGCATGAGTCAGGTCATATCGCCGCCATGCTCATGTGCGGCTGCAAACCAAAAGAGCTGACCTTCTACGGCGCAGGTATAAAGCTCACACCGCCGAAACGTATCAACTCTTTTGTAAAGGACGCCTTTATCCTTGCAAGCGGCTGCGCAGTAAATTTCCTGCTGGCATTTTCAAGCTTTGCCGTAACGGGAGAGCTGAGCTTTTTTGCAAGAACAAATCTGCTGCTCGGCGGCTTCAACCTGCTCCCCGTAGGATTCCTCGATGGTGGAAAGCTCGTCAGCCTTGCCCTTAGCGGCAGAAACTCACGCATAGTAAAGGCGGTGTTTGCGCTGCTTGTCGTTGTCCTTGCCGCAGCCTCGGTGCTGTGCGGCAGCTTCAGCCCATCGCTGATCTGCGTGCTTGTGTATATGTGCCTCAGCGTTTTTACCTCCTGAAAGTTGACAATCACCGCTTCGGCAAGTATAATGGTATTAATACAAATCAGAATTTGTCGGCGAGTAGCTGGGGGAAACCCTTTTGGAGAAGGGTTCTC